>NZ_SMKB01000012.1:0-63805 GCF_004348575.1 Actinomadura sp. 7K534 | reverse complement strand
CGTTCGCCGCAGGACTTCCTGAAGCTGCTGGTGGACGAGCGCGTCACCGTCCTGAACCAGACCCCTTCGGCCTTCTACCAGCTCATGGCGGCCGACAGGGACGACCCCGGTTCCGACCTGGCCCTCCGCTACATCGTGTTCGGCGGCGAGGCTCTCGAACTGGGGCGTCTCGAAGACTGGTACTCGCGGCACGCCGAGGACGCGCCGGTGCTGGTCAACATGTACGGGATCACCGAGACCACGGTGCACGTCTCCTACCTCGCGCTCGACCGCGCGTACGCCGCGACCGCGCCGGGCAGCGTCATCGGCGTCGGCATCCCGGACCTGAAGGTGTACGTCCTGGACGGCCGCCTCCAGCCCGTCCCGTCCGGTGTCGTCGGTGAGCTGTACGTGGCGGGCGCCGGGCTGGCGCGCGGCTACCTGAACCGGCCGGGCCTGTCGGCCGAGCGGTTCGTCGCCGACCCGTTCGGCGAGCCGGGCACCCGCATGTACCGGACGGGCGACGTCGGCCGGTGGCTGAACGACGGCCGCCTCGAATACCTGGGCCGCAGCGACCAGCAGGTGCAGCTGCGCGGCTTCCGCATCGAGCTGGGCGAGATCGAGTCGGCCCTGGCCCGGCACGACGCGGTGTCCGACGTCGCCGTGCTCGTACGCGACGAGCGCCTGGTCGCCTACGTCGTGGGCAGTGGGATCGATTCCGGGGAGCTGCGCCGCTTCGCCGCGAAGGACCTTCCCGACTACATGGTCCCGGCCGTGGTCATGGAGCTGGACGCCCTCCCGCTCACCGTCAACGGCAAGCTCGACCGCGCGGCGCTGCCCGCCCCGGAGTTCACCTCGAAGGCCGCGTCCCGCGCGCCGCGCACCGCCGAGGAGGAGACGCTCTCCCGCCTGTTCGCCGAGGTGCTCGGCCTGGGGCGGGTCGGGGTCGACGACGGGTTCTTCGACCTCGGCGGCGACTCCATCATCGCGATCCAGCTCGTCTCCCGCGCCCGGCAGTCCGGCCTGGTCGTCACCCCCCGCGACGTGTTCCAGCACCAGACCGTCGCGGAACTGGCCGCCACCGCGCGGCCGGTCGGCGAGGGCGAGGAGATCGAGGCGGAGCCCCCCGGCGCCGGGACCGGTCCGGTGCCGGTCACCCCGATCGTCGCGTGGCTGCGCGACCGGGTGGCCGGGGACGCCGCGCTGATCAGCGGCTTCCACCAGGCGATGCTGCTGCGCACGCCGCCGGACCTCGGCCCCGACCGGCTGGCGGACGCCCTCCGGACGCTCATGGACCACCACGACGTCCTCCGGCTGCGGCTGGACGTGGACGGCGACCGCTGGCAGCCCGTCGTCCGGCAGCCCGGCGCCTGCGACGCCGCCGCCCTCGTCACCCGCGTCGACGTCGCGGGCCTCGACGCCGACAAGCTCCAGGCCGTCATCACCGAGCAGGCCACCGCGGCCCGCGACCGGCTCGACCCGCGGGAGGGGACGGTCGCGCAGCTCGTCTGGTTCGACGCGGGCACCGACCAGGGCCGCCTCCTGGTCGTCCTGCACCACCTCGTCGTGGACGGCGTGTCCTGGCGGATCCTCCTGCCCGACCTCGTCACGGCCTGGGCCGGGGGAGAGCTCCAGCCTGTCGGGACGTCGTTCCGCCGCTGGGCGCAGAAGCTCACCGCGGCCGAGCGGGACGAGGACGAGCTGGAGGACTGGCTCGACATCGTGGACGGGCCGCCGCAGAAGCTCGCGGACCGCGCGCTCGACCCGCGGGCGGACATCGCGGCGCGGGCCCGCTCGCTGACCGTCGACCTGCCCGCGGACGTCACCGGGCCGCTGCTCACCGACGTGCCCGCCGCGTTCCACGGACGCGCCAACGACGTCCTCCTTACGGGCCTGGCCCTCGCCGTCGCGCAGTGGCGGCGGCACCGCGGCGGGCGCGGTACCGGCGTCCTGGTCGACCTGGAGGGCCACGGCCGCACGGACGCCGTGCCCGGCGTCGACGTCTCCCGCACCGCCGGATGGTTCACCTCGATCCATCCCGTCCGGCTGGACGCCGGGACCGCGACCGGCGGCGCGGCCATCAAGAAGGTCAAGGAGCAGCTCAGGGCCGTTCCCGGCGACGGCATCGGCTACGGCCTGCTGCGCTACGGGGGCGGCGGGGCCGCCGAGGAGCTGGCCGAGGCGCCGCCCGCGCAGCTCGCGTTCAACTACCTCGGCCGCGTCGACGGCGGCGCGGACGGCGGCGACTGGACGCTCGCGTCCGAGGAGCTGCCCCCCGGCGAGGACCCGCGGATGCCGCTCGCGCACCTCCTGGAGGTCAACGCCGTCGCCCGCGACCTGCCCGGCGGCCCCGTGCTGTCCGCGACGTGGACGTGGCCGGGCGGCCTGCTGGACGGCGCCGACGTCCGCGAGCTGGCCGAGGGCTGGTTCACCGCGCTGCGCGGCCTCGTCGCCGACGCCGCGTCCGGCGAGGCCGGCGGGTTCACCCCGTCGGACCTGCTCGTCGACCTGGACCAGGGCGAGATCGACAAGCTACAGAACGCATGGAGGCGGCAGCATTGAACCGGGGGGACCTAGAAGACATCCTGCCGCTGTCGCCGTTGCAGCAGGGGTTCTTCTTCCACGCCCTATTCGACGCCGGCGACTCCGACGTCTACACGGCCCAGTTCGTCCTCGACCTCGAAGGGCCGCTGGACGTCCCCGCGCTGCGCACCGCCGCCGAGACCCTGCTGCGCCGGCACCCGAACCTGCGGGCCGCGTTCTGGCACGAGGACCTGTCGCGCCCCGTCCAGGTGATCCCCCGGACGGTCGAGCTGCCGTGGGAGGAGGTGACGGCGTCCGAGGCGGTGTCCGATGTCGAGGCCGACGCCGTCGTGGCGCGGGAGCGGGCGCGCGGCTTCGACATGACCGCGCCGCCGCTGCTGCGGTTCGTCCTGGTCCGGATGGGCCCCGAGCGGCACCGGCTTGTCTTCACCAACCACCACATCCTGCTGGACGGCTGGTCCACGCCGATCCTGGCGACCGAGCTGTTCCTGCTCTACGTGCAGGGCGGCCACGACACCGGGATGCCCCGCGTCACGCCGTACAAGAACTACCTGGCTTGGCTGGCGCAGCAGGACCGCGCCGCCGCAGAGGACGCGTGGCGCCGCGCCCTCGACGGCGTGGCCGGGCCCAGCCTCGTCGCCCCCGAGGCCGCCGGGCGGGCACCGCGGCCGCCGGAGCGGACCGTCACCGAACTGGACGAGCGCACCACCCGGCGCCTCACCCGCGCCGCCCGCCGCCACGGCGTCACGCTGAGCACCGTCCTGCAGGGCGCCTGGGGGCTGGTCCTCGGCCGGCTCCTCGGCTCGAACGACGTGGTGTTCGGCGCCACCGTCTCCGGCCGCCCGCCCGAGTTGCCCGGCATCGAGCAGATGATCGGGCTGTTCATCAACACGCTGCCGATCCGCGTCCGGTACCGGATGGACGAGCCGCTCGGCACCCTCCTGGAACGCCTTCAGGACGAGCAGACCGAACTCCTCGCCCACCACCACCTGGGCCTCACCGACATCCAGCGGGTGGCGGGCCAGGGCGGCGCGCTGTTCGACACGATGACGGTCCTGGAGAACTACCCGTTCGACCCCGCGTCGATGGACGGCTCCCTCAACGGCGTCCGCATCGCCGCGGCCGACTCCTACGACGCGACGCACTTCCCGCTGTCGTTCGTCGCCGCCCCCGGCGAGCGGCTGTCGCTTCGGCTGCACTACCGGCCCGACGTGTACGAGGGGCCCGTCGTCGAGGCGCTGCTCGCCCGCGTCCGCCGCTTCCTGGAGGCGTTCGCCGAGGACGCCGGGCAGCCGGTCGGCGCCGTGGACCTCCCGTCCGGCGCCGAACGCGCGGCCCTCGCCGCCTGGAACGACACCGGCGCCGATGCCCCGGCCGGCGCGCTCCCGGCCCTGTTCGAGCGGCAGGCGGCCCGCACCCCGGACGAGACCGCCCTCGTCTGCGGCGACGTGCGCCTGAGCTACGCGGAGCTGAACGAGCGCGCGAACCGGCTCGCGCACGAGCTGATCGCGCGGGGGATCGGCCCTGAGGACCGCGTCGCGCTCGTCCTGCCGCGCACCCCCGAGATCGTCGTGGCGATCCTGGGCGTGCTGAAGGCGGGCGCGGCCTACGTCCCGGTCGACCCCGAGTACCCGCCCGCCCGCATCGGGCACATGCTGGACGACTGCCGCCCCGCCCTCACCATCCGGGCGGGCGGGTTCCCGGACACCGCCGGGCGGCCCGCGCACGACCCGGCGGACGCCGACCGGGTCCGGCCGCTGCGCACCGGCAACGCCGCGTACGTCATCTACACGTCGGGCTCGACCGGGCTCCCCAAGGGCGTCACCGTCCCGCACACGGGCGTGCTGAACTACTTCGAGGCGCACCGGGAGACCTTCTTCGACCCCGCGGTCGAGGCCGCAGGCGGCCGCCGGATGCGGTTCGCGCACCTGGCGTCGTTCTCGTTCGACACGTCGTGGATGGGCCTGCTGTGGATGATGTACGGCCACGAGCTGCACCTCGTCGACGACGACACCCGCCGCGACGTGGAGGCGTACACCGCGTACGTGGCGGACGCGCGCGTCGACCTGGTGAACACCACCCCGTCGCACTTCAGCTCGCTGCGCGAGGCGGGCCTGCTGGACGATGACGGGCGGCACCGCCCGTCGCAGCTCCTCCTCGGCGGCGAGGCCGTCGGCGAAGCGCTGTGGCGGGACCTGCGCGCCGTCCCCGGCCTGACCGCGCGCAACTTCTACGGGCCGACCGAGTCCACGATCGACACGATGAACCAGGTCGTCGCGGACGCCGGGCGCCCCTCGATCGGCGGGCCGTACCGGAACACCCGCGCCTACGTGCTGGACCCCGCGCTCCAGCCCGCCCCGGCCGGCGTCCCCGGCGAGCTGTACCTCGCGGGCGCGCAGCTCGCGCGCGGCTACCTCGGCCGCCCCGGGCTGACCGCCGAGCGGTTCACCGCCGACCCGTTCGGCGCGCCCGGCGACCGCATGTACCGGACCGGCGACCTGGCCCGGTGGCTCCCCGGCGGGACGATCGAGTACCTCGGCCGCGCCGACGACCAGGTCAAGATCCGCGGCTTCCGGGTCGAGCCCGGCGAGATCGAGAACGTGCTGTGCGGCTGCGACGGCGTCGCCCAGGCCGCCGTCGTCGTCCGGGAGGACCGCCCCGGCGACAAGCGCCTCGCCGCTTACCTCGTCGGCGCGGACGTCGACGTCGCGGCGGTGCGGCGGTACGCGGCCGAGCGGTTGCCCGACCACATGGTCCCGGCGCTCACCGTCCTGGACGCGCTGCCGCTCACCGTCAACGGCAAGCTCGACCGCGCCGCGCTGCCCGCTCCCGGCGGCGGCGCCGGGACCACCGCGGGCCGCGCGCCGCGCACCCCGCAGGAGGAGATCCTCTGCGGGCTGTTCGCCGAGGTCCTCGGCGTGCCGAAGGCGGGCGTGGACGACGGGTTCTTCGACCTCGGCGGCGACTCGCTCACCGCGACCCGCCTCGTCAGCCGGGTCCGCTCCGCGTTCGGGGTGGAGCTGCCCGTCCGCGCGCTGTTCGAGGCGCCGACCCCCGCGCGCCTCGCCGAGCGGCTCGCGGACGCGGCCGGCGACGTCCGCCCGCCGCTGACGCGGGGCGACCGCCCCGCCGTCGTGCCGCTGTCGTACGCGCAGCAGCGGCTCTGGTTCCTGAACCGCCTCGACGGCGCTTCGGCGACGTTCAACATGCCGATCGCGCTGCGGCTCGAAGGCGCGCTCGACCTCGGCGCGCTGCGCGACGCGCTCGGGGACGTGGTCGCCAGGCACGAGTCGCTCCGCACGATCTTCCCGGACGGCTCGGGCACCCCGCGCCAGCTCGTCCTCGACCCGGCCGCCGCCCGCCCCCGGCTCGACGTCGCCGAGACCGGCGAGGCCGCGCTGCCGGCGGCGCTCGCGGCCGCCGCCGGGCAGGGCTTCGACCTGTCGGTCGAGCCGCCGCTGCGGGCCCGGCTGTTCGCGCTCGGCGGGGACGCGCACGTCCTGATGCTCGTCCTGCACCACATCGCCGCGGACGGCTGGTCGATGGCGCCGCTCGCCCGCGACGTGATCACCGCGTACGCGGCCCGCGCCGCCGGGGAAGAGCCGCGGTGGGCGCCGCTGCCGGTCCAGTACGCCGACTACACGCTCTGGCAGCGCGAGCTGTTCGGTTCCGAGGACGACCCGGACAGCCTGGTCTCCCGGCAGATCGCCTACTGGCAGGACGCCCTGGCCGGGCTGCCGGAGGAGCTGCGGCTCCCCGCCGACCGGCCGCGCCCGCCGGAGGCGACGTACCGGGGCGCCACGCACGCGTTCGAGCTGGACGCCGGCGTCCACGCGGGCCTGCTGGCCCTCGCCCGCGAGAGCGGCGCGAGCCTGTTCATGGTCGTGCAGGCGGCGTACGCCGCGCTGCTCACCCGCCTCGGCGCCGGGACCGACGTGCCGATCGGGTCGCCGATCGCGGGCCGCACCGACGAGGCCCTGGACGACCTCGTCGGCATGTTCGTCAACATGCTCGTCCTGCGCACCGACACCTCCGGGGACCCGTCGTTCCGCGAGCTGATCGGGCGGGTGAAGGAGACCGACCTCGCCGCCTACGGGCACCAGGACCTCCCGTTCGAGCGGCTGGTCGAGGTGCTCAACCCGGCCCGGTCGATGGCGCGCCACCCGCTGTTCCAGGTCGTGCTGTCGTTCCAGAACAACCCCGAGGCCCGCCTGGAGCTGGACGGGCTGACCGGCGGCGCCGAGCCGCTGGGGTCGGGCATCGCCAAGTACGACCTCTCGCTGTACCTGGAGGAGCGGCACGGCGACGACGGCGCCCCCGCCGGGATCAAGGCCGGTCTCGAGTACGCCCTCGACCTCTTCGACCCCGACACCGCCCTGTCCGTCGCGGACCGCTTCGTGCGGCTCGTCCGCGAGCTGGTCGCCGACCCCGACGCGCCCATCGGCGCCGCCGAGATCCTGGACCGCGCCGAGCGCCGCACGATCCTGCGCAAGTGGGCGGGCGGCAAGGGCGGCGGCACCGAGCGGACGACGATTCCGGCGCTGTTCGAGGCGCAGGCGGCGGCGCGTCCGGACGCGCCCGCGGTGACGTGCGACGGCGTGTCCTGGACGTACGGCGAGGTGAACGCGAAGGCCAACCGCCTGGCGCACTGCCTCATCGAGCAGGGCGCCGGCCCCGAGCAGTTCGTGGCGCTGTCGCTGCCGCGTTCGGCGGACCTCGTGGTAGCGCTGTTGGCGGTGCTGAAGACGGGTGCGGCGTACGTGCCGATGGATCCGGACTATCCGGAGGACCGCATCGCGTACATGGTCGAGGACGCCCGGCCGGTGCTGACCATCGGCCCGGACGACCTCGACGCACCCGGACGCCCCGACACCAACCCCGGTGTCGCCATCGACCCAGAGCACCCGGCTTACGTCATCTACACCTCCGGTTCGACGGGTCGGCCCAAGGGCGTCGTGGTGCCGCACCAGAACGTGGTGCGCTTGCTCCGCTCGACCGAGCAGTGGTTCGACTTCGGCCCGGACGACGTGTGGACGCTGTTCCATTCCTACGCGTTCGACTTCTCCGTCTGGGAACTCTGGGGTCCGCTCCTCTATGGCGGTCGTCTTGTCGTCGTCCCCTACGAGACCTCACGTTCGCCGCAGGACTTCCTGAAGCTGCTGGTGGACGAGCGCGTCACCGTCCTGAACCAGACCCCTTCGGCCTTCTACCAGCTCATGGCGGCCGACAGGGACGACCCCGGTTCCGACCTGGCCCTCCGCTACATCGTGTTCGGCGGCGAGGCCCTCGAACTGGGGCGTCTCGAAGACTGGTACTCGCGGCACGCCGAGGACGCGCCGGTGCTGGTCAACATGTACGGGATCACCGAGACCACGGTGCACGTCTCCTACCTCGCGCTCGACCGCGCGTACGCCGCGACCGCGCCGGGCAGCGTCATCGGCGTCGGCATCCCCGACCTCAAGCTGTACGCGCTCGATGCCCACCTCCAGCCCGTCCCGCCCGGCGTGGCCGGTGAGCTGTACGTGGCGGGCGCCGGGCTGGCGCGCGGCTACCTGAACCGGCCGGGCCTGTCGGCCGAGCGGTTCGTCGCCGACCCGTTCGGCGGCCCCGGCACCCGCATGTACCGGACCGGCGACCTCGGCCGCTGGCGCCGCGACGGGACCCTCGAATACCTGGGCCGCGCCGACCAGCAGGTGCAGCTGCGCGGCTTCCGCATCGAGCTGGGCGAGATCCAGGCCGTGCTGACCAGGCACGAGGCCGTCCGGGACGCCGCCGTGCTCGTCCGCGACGACCGCCTGGTCGCCTACGTCGTCGGGACCGCCGCCGGGACCGGCGCCGACTCCGCCGAGCTGCGCCGCTTCGCCGGGAGGTCGCTGCCCGACTACATGGTCCCGGCGGCCGTCGTCGGGCTGGACGCCCTCCCGCTGACCTCGAACGGCAAGCTCGACCGGGCGGCGCTGCCCGCCCCCGACTTCGCGGCGAAGGTCTCGTCCCGCGCGCCCCGGACGCCCGGGGAGGAGACCCTCGCGGGCCTGTTCGCCGAGGTCCTCGGGCTGGAGCGGGTCGGAGTCGACGACGGGTTCTTCGACCTCGGCGGCGACTCCATCATCGCGATCCAGCTCGTCTCCCGAGCGCGCCGCTCCGGCCTGGTCATCACCCCGCGCGAGGTGTTCCAGCACCAGACCGTCGAGGAGCTGGCGGCGGTGGCGCGGCCGGCCGGCGAGGGCGAGGAGATCGAGGCCGAGGCGCCCGGCGCCGCAGTCGGCCGGGTCCCGGCCACCCCGATCATGCGCTGGTTCCAGGAGCTGGACGGCCCGGTCGGCGGCTACAGCCAGCGGATGCTCCTCCAGGTCCCGCCGGACCTCGGCATCGACCGGCTGACCGCAGCGCTCCAGCGCGTCCTCGACCACCACGACATGCTCCGCCTCCGGGTGGCCGGCACCGAGTTCGAGGTCACCGAGCCCGGCACCGTCGACGCGGCGGCGCTCGTCCGCCGCGTGGACGTCGGCGGCCTGGACGCCGGCGCGCTCCGCTCCGTCCTCGCCGCCGAGGCGGAGGCCGCCCGCCGCCGCCTCGACCCGGCCGCGGGGACGATGGCGCAGCTCGTCTGGTTCGACGCCGGCGAGCGCGACTCGGGCCGCCTGCTGCTCACGGTCCACCACCTCGCCGTGGACGGCGTCTCGTGGCGGATCATCCTGCCCGACCTGGTCACCGCGTGGGGCGGGGGAGACCTAGACCCGGTGCCGACCTCGTTCCGCCGCTGGGCGCAGCGCCTGTCCGCCGAGGCGTCCGACCCGGCCCGCACCGCCGAGCTGCCGCTCTGGGACGACGTCCTCGCCACCCCCGACCCGGTGCTCGGCGCCCGCCCGCTCGACCCCGCAGCCGACACGTTCGGCACGGCGCGGCACCGCACGCTCGACCTGCCCGCCGACGTCACCGCGCCGCTGCTCACCGAGGTCCCGGCCGCCTTCCACGGCCGCGTCAACGACGTGCTGCTGACCGGCCTCGCGCTGGCCGTCGCCGAATGGCGCCGCGACCGGGGCGTCAGCGACGAGACCGCCGTCCTCATCGACCTGGAGGGGCACGGCCGCGAGGAGATCGTCCCCGGCGTGGACCTGTCCCGCACCGCCGGCTGGTTCACCTCGATCCACCCCGTGCGGCTCGACGCCGGATGGGTGGAGCCCGCCGACGTCCGCGAGGGCGGGCAGGCCGCCGGGACCGCGCTGAAGCGGGTCAAGGAGCAGCTCCGCGAGATCCCCGACAACGGCATCGGGTACGGCCTGCTGCGCTACCTCGGCCCCGCGGCGGGCGAGCGGCTCGCCGGGACGCCGCAGATCGCGTTCAACTACCTCGGCCGGTCCGCGGTGCCGGAGGCCACCGACTGGGGGCCGGCCGCGCAGGCCGACGCCGACGCCCTCGGCGCCGGGCAGGACGGCGCGCTCGGCCTCGTCCACGCCATCGAGGTCAACGCGCACACCCGCGACCTGCCGGACGGCCCCGAGCTGTCCGCGACCTGGAGCTGGGCGGGCGGCCTGTTCGACGACGCCGCGATCGACGACCTCGCCGGTCGCTGGTTCGCGGCCCTGCGCGGCCTCGTCGCGCACGTCGTGGACGGCGCGTCCGACGGGCCCGTCGGCGGGTTCACCCCGTCCGACCTGTCGCTGGTGGACGTCAGCCAGGAGGAGATCGACGAGCTCGCCGCCGAGCTCGACGGCGAATGGGAGCTGGATTGAGCAAGTCGCAGCTTGAGGACATCCTCCCGCTGTCCCCGTTGCAGCAGGGGCTCTTCTTCCACGCGCTGTACGACTCGGAGAAGGACGTCTACACCGCGCAGATCGTGTTCGACCTGCGCGGCCCCCTCGACGTGGCCGCGCTGCGCGCCGCCGCTGCGACGCTGCTGCGCCGCCACGCCAATCTGCGGGCCGGGTTCCGGCAGCGCAAGGAGGGGTCGCCGGTCCAGGTCGTCCACCGCGAGGTGCGCCTCCCCTGGAACGACGCAGACCTGTCCGCCCTGCCCGAGGACGAGCGCGACGCCAGGGCGCGGGACCTCGCCGACGCCGAGCGGGCCCGGCCGTTCGACATGACGAGACCGCCGCTGCTGCGCTTCCTGCTCATCAAGCTGGCGGACGGCCTGCACCGCATGGTGTTCACCAACCACCACATCCTGCTGGACGGCTGGTCCACGCCCGTCCTGCAGACGGAGCTGTTCGCCCTCTACCTGGCCAAGGGCGACGACACCGGGATGCCGCGCGTCGCGCCGTACAAGAACTACCTGGCCTGGCTGGCCGCCCAGGACCGGCAGGCCGCGGAGGACGCCTGGCGCCGCTCCCTCGACGGCGTCCACGAACCCACGCTCGTGGCCCCGGGCGCACCCGAGCCCGGTGCGGAAAGCCCCGGACGGGTACGGACCCGCCTCACCGAAGACCTCACCGCGGCGCTCAGCGCGCGCGCCCGCGCCCAGGGGGTCACCCTCAACACCGTCCTGCAACTGGCCTGGGGCACGCTGCTCAGCCGCCTCACCGGCTCGACCGACGTGGTGTTCGGCGCCGCCGTGTCCGGCCGCCCGCCGGAACTGCCGGGCGTCGAGCAGATGATCGGCCTGTTCATCAACACGCTGCCGATCCGCGTCCGCGTCCGCCCCGCCGACACCGTCGCCGAGGCGCTGACCCGGCTCCAGGACGAGCAGGCCGCGCTGATGCCGCACCACCACCTCGGCCTGTCCGACATCCAGCGGCTCAGCGGCACCGGCACGCTCTTCGACACGATGACCGTGCTGGAGAACTACCCGTTCGACCCGGACGCCGCCGGCACCGCCCTCGGCGGTCTCACCCTCCACGACGTGGACGGCTACGACGCGTCCCACTACCCGCTGACCTTCGCCGCCGTGCCCGGCCGCGGCCTGTCGCTGCGCATCGACCACCGCGCCGACCTGTTCACCGAGGACGACGCGCGGCGCCTGATGCGCCGCTTCGTCCGCATCCTGGAGGCCGTCGCCTACCGCCCGGACCTCCCGCTGGGCTGCATCGAGGTCCTGGACGGCGACGAGCGCGCCCGCGTCCTCCAGGAGTGGCAGGGCCCCGGCACCGGTCGCGAGCCCGGCACGCTCACCGCGCGCTTCGCCGCCCGGCTCGCCGAGACCCCGGACGCCACCGCCGTCCGCGCGGCGGGCGAGTCCATCACCTACGCCGAGCTGGACCGCCGCGCGAACCGGCTCGCGCACCGCCTGGCCGGGCTCGGCGTCGGCCGCGACACGCCCGTCGCCGTCCTCCTCGAACGCTCCGCCGACACCGTCGTCGCGTCGCTGGCGATCCTCAAGGCGGGCGGCGCGTACGCGCCGATCCACCACGGCTACCCGCCGGAGCGGCTGGCCTGGGCGGTCGCCGAGGTCGCCGCGCCCGTGCTGGTCGTCAACACCCCCATGCGCGACCGCGCCGCCGCGCTCGGCACCGCCGCCCGGATCCTCGTCGTGGACGACGACCCGGAGACCGCGGCGCAGCCGGACACCGACCCCGGCGTCCCGTGCCACCCCGAGCAGCTCGCCTGCGTGCTGTTCACCTCGGGCTCGACGGGCGTCCCGAAGGGCGTCATGCTCCGCCATCGCGACGCGCTCGACCTCGCGACCGACGGGCGGCTGCGGGGCGGCGCGCACGACCGGGTCCTGGTCCACTCGCCGCACGCCTTCGACGCGTCCATCTACGAGGTGTGGACGCCGCTGCTGCACGGCGGCACGGCCGTCGTCGCGCCGCCCGGCCACCTGAACGGCGCGGCCCTCGAAGAGATCATCGCCGCGGAGGACCTCACCGGGCTGTTCCTCACCACGACCCTGTTCAACCTTGTGGCCGACGAGCGCCCGCACGCGTTCGCGCGGCTCCGCGAGGTGCTGACCGGCGGGGAGGCGGGCTCGCCGGCCGCGATCCGCAAGGTCCTCGCCGCCTGCCCGGACACCGAGGTCGGCAACGTGTACGGCCCGACCGAGGCCACCACGTACACCACCATCGCCGGGCTGCGCGCCCCGCTCGCCGACCCGTCCGAGACGTCCGCCGTGCTCGGCCGCCCCATCGACGACATGCGCGTCTACGTGCTGGACCAGGGGCTGCGTCCCGTGCCGCCCGGCGTCGCCGGCGAGGCGTACATCGCGGGCGCCGGGCTCGGCCGCGGCTACCTGCGGCGGCCCGCGCTGACCGGTGAGCGCTACGTCGCCGACCCGTTCGGCGCCCCCGGCGACCGCATGTACCGCACCGGCGACCTCGTCCGGTGGCGGCCGGACGGCACCCTCGAATACCTCGACCGCGTCGACTTCCAGGTCAAGGTCCGCGGCTTCCGGATCGAGCTCGGCGAGATCGAGGCCGCCGTCGCCGCCCACCCGGCCGTCGCGAACGTCGCCGTCATCGCCCGCGAGGACACCCCGGGCGTCAAGACCCTGGTCGCCTACGTCATCGCCCGCGATCCCGCCAGGGGGGACGACCCCCCTGAACCCCCCGGTGGAAAGCGCGGGATCGAGGGCTTGCGCGACTTCGTGGCCGCCCGCGTACCCGAGTACATGGTGCCCGCCGCGTTCGTCCGGCTCGACACGTTCCCCGTCGGCCCGACCGGGAAGCTCGACCGCCGCGCCCTGCCCGCGCCCGACTACGGCGAGGCCGCCGCCGGGCGCGACCCCCGCACGCCCGAGGAGGAGCGGCTCTGCGCGATCGTCGCCGGCGTCCTCGGCCTCGACCGCGTCGGCGCCGACGTCAGCTTCTTCGACCTCGGCGGCGACAGCATCGCCGCGCTGAAGCTCGTCACCCGGGCCCGCCAGGAGGGCATCGAGCTGACCCCCCGCGACGTGTTCACCCACCAGACCGTCGAGGCGCTGACCAGGGTCGGTGAGCCCGAGGACCGGCTCGGCTTCGAGGTGCTGCTGCCCATCCGGACGTCCGGCACCCGCCCGCCGGTGTTCTTCGTCCACCCCGCGGGCGGCCTGGCCTGGGGCTACCTCCAGTTCCAGCGCCACCTCGGCCCCGACCAGCCGATCTACGGGCTGCAGGCCCGCGCGTTCACGCGCCCGGACCTGCCGGGGTCCGTGGCGGAGATGGCCGAGGACTACCTGGAGCAGGTCCGGGCCGTCCGCCCGTCCGGCCCCTACCACCTCGCGGGCTGGTCGCTCGGCGGGCTCGTCGCCTACGAGATGGCCGTGCGGCTGCAGGCCGCCGGCGAGCGCGTCGGCCTGCTCGCCCTCATCGACGCCTACCACGGCCAGGACCTCGAGTCGGAGCGGCGCGAGGTCCTCCCCGAGCTGCTGGAGGCCATCGGGGTGGACGCCGGGATGATCGCCGAGGACGGCAACCCCGACATGGCGCAGATCATGGCGGTGCTCGCCGCCCGCGACGACGCCCTCGCGACCCTCGGCGAGGACGACCTGGTCAACGTCTACCGCAACTACGAGAACGGCCTCCGGCAGGCCGAGGAGTACCGGCCGGGCCGGTTCCGCGGCGACATCGTCTTCTTCACCGCGCTGCAGGGCCGCACCGCCGACTCGCCCACCGGACGCGCCAACTGGGGGCCGCTCGTCGAGGGCGAGATCGAGGACTACCCCCTCGACATCGACCACCACCTCCTCATGGAGCCGGGCCCGGCCGCCGAGATGGGCGCCGTCCTGGCCGCAAAACTCGACAAACTACAGAGCACGGATTGAGAGGGACCCACATGACGAACCCCTTCGAGGACCCGGACGGCACCTACCTCGTCCTCGTCAACGACGAGGGTCAGCACTCGCTGTGGCCGTCCTTCGCCGAGGTCCCCGCCGGCTGGACGGTCGCCAAGAACGAGGACACCCGGCAGGCGTGCCTGGACTACATCGACGAGAACTGGACCGACATGCGCCCCAAGAGCCTCATCGAGGCGATGGGTGAGTGACCGGGGTGAGTGACGGCGGCACGCCGGCGCTCCGCGGGGACGAGATCGGGATCCCCGGGGTCATCGAGTGGACGATGGAGATGCTGGACGCGGCCGACCTGCGTCCCGCGCCGCTGCCCGGCGTCGAGATGACGTTCACGCTGTCGCGGCTGCCGTCCCCCGAGGTCAGCCGGGCGATGTACGCGGCCGTCGGCGCCCGCGTCTGCTGGACCGACCGGTTCGGCTGGTCGTACGCCGACTGGCAGGCGTGGGTGGAGCGTTCCGAGCTGTCCACCTGGATCGCCATGGCCGAGGGCACCATCGCGGGCTTCTTCGAGATCGAGGCGCAGCCCGGCGGCGACACCGAGATCCACCTCGTGGGGCTCACCCACGCCTTCGTCGGCCGCGGCTACGGCGGCCACCTCGTCGAGCAGTGCACCCGCCGCGCCTGGCAGCGCGGGAAGCTGTGGGCCCTGGACGCCGGCCCCGCCACCCGCGTGTGGCTGCGCACCAGCAGCCTCGACCACCCGAACGCGATGGCCAACTACCGGCGCCGCGGCTTCACGGTGGCCGCGCAGACCGTGGTGGACAAGCCCGTCCCCGACCCGCGGCTCGCGCCGTGGCCGCTGCCGCACGACCCGCGCGCAGTCGCCGGGGACCGCGCCGCCGACCGAGCCGGGGACCGCGTGGCCTCCGGGGACCGGACCTCCCGCCGCCCGAAGGAGGAGTTGATCACGTGACGTGGTTCCGCTGCCCGGAGAACCGCCCCTGGGCGTCGATGCGGCTGTTCTGCCTGCCGCACGCGGGCGGGTCGGCGGTGTTCTACCGGCCCTGGGCGAAGGAGGTCAGCCCGGCCGTCGAGGTCCACGCCGTGCAGTACCCCGGCCGCGCCGACCGGATCGCCGACGCGATGGTCGGCGACGCCCACCAGCTCGCCCGCCTCGTCGCCGGCGCGATGGCGCCGCTGATGGACCGCCCCGCCGCCCTGTTCGGGCACAGCATGGGCGCCGTCCTGGCCTACGAGGTGGCGCGGCTGCTGCAGGAGCGGGGCAGCGCCCCGGTGCACGTGTTCGCCTCCGGCGCCCGCCCGCCGCACGACCGCGGCGAGGACCGGGTCTCCGGCAAGGACGACGACGCGCTCGTGGCGGAGATGGTGAAGCTCGGCGGCAGCGACGCCGAGGCGCTGCGGGAGCCCGAACTGCGCGAGCTCGTCCTGCCGTACGTCCGCAACGACTTCAAGCTGATCGAGGACTACGCCCACCGGGCCGCGGGACCGCGGCTGGCCGTCCCGGTCACGGCGATCATCGGGGACGCCGACCCGCACGTGACCCGTGAGCAGGCCGCCCGCTGGGCTGAGGTCACCGACGGGCGCTTCGCCCTCAAGGTGCTGCCGGGCGGCCACTTCTACCTGACGGAACGGCAGCGGGACGTCATCGCGGAGGTCCACCGGACCCTGGAGGTCCCCGCCGTCCCCTGACCGGGGGAGCTGGGCCGGCGAGACGGCGGCGGGCCGCCCCCACGGGAGTCCGTGCCGGGGGCGGCCCGCCTCATTCATCACTGGTGCCGGCCTGCGGCCGGCCGGCGGATGCCGGTCAGTAGACGCTCAGGCCGTAGCGGTTGAGCACCTCGGTGACGGGCTGGAAGAACGTCGTCCCGCCCCAGCTGCAGTTGCCGCTGCCGCCGGAGGTCAGGCCGAGCGCGGTGGATCCGGCGAACAGGGAGCCGCCGCTGTCGCCCGGCTCCGCGCACACCGTGGTGCGGATCATGCCGTAGACGCTGCCCTGGGCGTAGTTCACCGTCTGGTTGAGCGCGGTGACCCGGCCGCTGTGGTAGCCGGTGGTGCTGCCGCTGCGGTACACGGTCTGCCCGACCGTGGCGTTGCCCGCGCTCGTGATGTCGCGGGTGCCGCTGCCGTAGAGGCTGACGGCGCCGCGCGTGTCGGTCGGCGTGGAGGTGTAGCGCACCACGCCGTAGTCGTTGCCGGGGAAGCTGCTGGCGTACCGGGTGCCGAGCACGCGGCCGGAGCCGTCGGTCCAGGTGGACCCGATGTTGGTGCAGTGCCCGGCGGTCACGAAGTAGTACGTGCTGCCGCTGCGGGCGTTGAAGCCCAGCGAGCAGCGGGAGCCGCCGGTGCGGATGGCCTCGCCGCCGAGCGTGAACTTCTTGAACGTCCCGGCGACGCGCTCGGTCCGGACGGCCGCGCCGTGCTTGGCCGCGGCGGCCCGCACCTTGGCGAGCGCGGCGCCCTTGACGCTGCTGTCCATCGTGAGCAGGACCTGGTTGGAGTCCGCGTCGACGGCCCATGCGGTGCCCGGGACGGTGGCGTCGCGCTTGAGCGCGTCCATGACCCGGTTCAGCTCGGCGCCGCTGCGCGCGACGGTCTTCGGGACGGCGCCGGCGGCCCGCACGGTCTGCGCGGCGTCGGCGTCGGTCACGGTGACGACCAGCTTGCCGGCCTCGATGAACGAGCCGGCGGTCTGGGCGCCGAGCTTGCTCGCCAGCGCCGACGCGACGGCGCCGTGGTCGGCGGGAGCGGCGGGTGCGGCGGGGGCCGCGAACGCGGCGGGTGCGGTGGCCAGGGTGGCGGCCACCACTGCGGACGTCGCCGTGGTGACGGCGATGACGCCGGCGCGCGTGTTACGGATCTTCACTTGTGCCTCCAGCGGGGGGTCAGGCGCACCCTTGTGGTGCGCCGGAGGTCCCCGACATGGTGTAAGAACCGTCAATGCGGATGTAAGACGCAGATAGTGACCAATTCAGGACGATGTGGTTGGCATCCTGACAATGGCCCCCGTGGTCAGACCGTGAAACGCCTTCATGTTGTGGATCAAGAGCGGACGCGAACCGGCTCCGGCCCCCCGCCGGGGGGAACCGGAGCCGGCGCGTGCGTCCCGCCGCCTGGGAGCTCCGGCGGGCCGCGGTGACCCTGCGGTGAGCAGGGCGGACGGGGTCGGCTGACGTTCGGGTCAGCGTCCGGTCAGTAGACGTCCACCCCGTAGGCCGAGAGCGGCTCGGTCACGGGCTGGAAGAACGTGGTGCCGCCGGACGAGCAGTTGCCACTGCCGCCGGAGGTCAGGCCGAGCGCGGTGGACCCGGAGAACAGCGGGCCGCCGCTGTCGCCCGGCTCCGCGCAGACCGTCGTCCGGATCAGGCCGCTGACGCTGCCCTCGGCGTAGTTCACCGTCTGGTTGAGCGCGGTGACCTGCCCGCTGTGGACGCCGGTGGTGCTGCCGCTGCGGGTCACGGTCTGCCCGACCGTGGGGGTCCCCGCGTCGGTGATGTCGTGGAACCCGCCGGCCACCCTGACGCCGCCCTGCGTGTCCTCGGGGGTGGAGGAGTACTTGACGATGCCGTAGTCGTTGCCGGGGAAGCTGCTGCCGTCGTTGGTGCCGAGCACCGTCCCGGACGAGTCCGTCCAGGTGCCGCCCACCTCGGTGCAGTGCCCCGCCGTCAGGAAGAAGTACTCGCTTCCGTTCGTGACGTTGAAGCCCAGCGAGCAGCGTGAGCCGCCGGCGAAGATGGGGTCGCCGCCCAGCGCGAACATCCGGAACTTCCCGGCCACGCGGTCGGTGCGGACCGCCGCGCCGTGCTCGGCGGCGGCGCTGCGTACCTTCTTCAGCCCGGCGCCCTTGACCGTGCTGTCCATGGTCAGGACGACCTGGTTGGCGGCGGGGTCGACGGCCCAGGCGGTGCCCGGGACGGCGGCGTCGCGCTTGAGCGACGCCATGACCTTCTGCAGGTCGGCGCCGCTGCGCGCGACGGTCTTCGGGACGGCCCCGGCGGCCCGCACGGCCTGTGCCGCCTTCGCGTCGGTGACCGTAACCACGAGGTCGCGGGTGGACTGGTCGAGGTAGGCGCCCGCGCTGCGGGAGCCCAGTTCGCCCGCCAGCTTCGCGGCCACCGCGCCGGTGTCCGAGGTGGCGGCGGCGGGGGCGGCGGCCGTGCCGTGGGACGCGTTCGCGCCGGGAGCGCCGACGAGTGCGGTCGCCACCAGCCCGGACGCGGCCACGGTGACGGCGGCGGCGCCGCCGAAACGGGATGGACGGATTTTCACTGTGCCTCCAGGGGGGATTGGGCGCACCCGGATTGGCGCGCCGGAGGTCACCGCACATGCTGGAAGAAACCTGAACACCCGCGTAAGGCAACAAAGTGACTAATCGGTCGGGCACGCATTGTCACAATGGGTGCGAGATCCGTGGCGTTTCAACGGGGAGGACAGTCCCTTTTGCCCGATCGAATGATGGACTGTCCGTCCACTGGGCCTCCCCGGACGGCCGGGCCCGACGTACAGTCGGGGCGACGGGGGCCGGACGTAAGACGCGGATCCCCCGTCCCCGGTTCCCCGCACGGGAGTGCGCATGGGTGTCGAGATCCGGGTGGAAGGGCTCAGGAAGTCGTTCGGGCGGCAGGTCATCTGGGAGGACGTCTCCCTCACCATCCCGGCGGGCGAGATCTCCGCCCTGCTCGGGCCGTCCGGGACCGGTAAGTCGGTGTTCCTCAAGAACCTCGTCGGGCTGCTGCGCCCCGACCGCGGCCACATCTACGTGGGCGGCGGCGACGTCCCGCGGCTGCGCGAGAGCGACCTGTACGCGCTGCGCCGCCAGTTCGGGGTGCTGTTCCAGGACGGCGCCCTGTTCGGCTCGATGAACCTCTACGACAACATCGCGTTCCCGCTGCGCGAGCACACCAAGAAGGGCGAGTCCGAGATCCGGCGCATCGTGCTGGAGAAGATGGAGATGGTCGGCCTGTCCGGCTCGGAGCGGAAGCTGCCCGGCGAGATCTCCGGCGGGATGAAGAAGCGCGCCGGCCTGGCCCGCGCGCTCGTCCTCGACCCCGAGATCATCCTTGCCGACGAGCCGGACTCCGGCCTCGACCCCGTCCGCACCGCCTACCTCAACCAGCTGTTCGTGGACCTGAACACCCAGCTCGGCGCGACGTTCCTGATCGTCACGCACGACATCGGGACCGCCCGCGTGCTGCCGGACAACCTCGGCCTGCTGTTCCGCCGCGGCCTGGTGATGTTCGGGCCGCGGGAGATGGTGCTGTCCAGCACGCACCCGGCCGTGAACCAGTTCTTCAACGCCCGCCGCCAGGGACCGATCGGGATGGCGGAGGAGAAGGACCTCGCCGAGGTGGCCGCCGAGTCGGCCCCGCAGTCGATGCCGGCGCCGATCCCGCCGCAGCTCATGCCGAGCGACGGCGGCCTGCGCCCCGCGATGCGCCGCCCCGGCGAATGGCTGCGGGAGCACCGGGTGACCCCGCCGCCGGGCTCGTTCATCGACGACGAGGGCCGCAACTGGCTCACCGACTGGGACGCCCTGGCCGCGCAGCGGCAGCGACGCTGACGTCCGGCGGCAACGACGCCGAAGCTGGCTCGGGCAGGGGCCGCGGCTGGCTACCCTCGGACAAGGCGGACACCGCATGAGAGCCGGGGGTAGCAGCGTTTTGGACACCACCCTCTACGTCGTCCGGCACGGCCGGACCGAGTGGCACGCGGAGCACCGGTACGCGGGGGTGAGCGACGTCGCGCTCACCGCGACCGGCCGCGAGCAGGCCGAACGGCTCGGCCGGTGGGCGGCCGGGACGGGGCCGGCCGCCGTGTGGGCCTCGCCGCTCACCCGGTGCCGGGAGACGGCGGCGCCCGCCGCGTCCGCCCTCGGGCTCCCCGTCACGGTCGACGGCGATCTCGCGGAGGTCGACTTCGGCGCCGCGGAGGGCCGCACGTTCGCCGAGATGCCGCCCGCCGACGTGGAGGCGTTCCTGGCGGACCCGGTCGGCGGGGCGTTCCCCGGATCGGAGGACCCCCGCAAGGCCGTCGAGCGCGGCATGACCGCGCTGCGGCGCGTCGCCGCCCGCCACCGCGGCGAGCGGGTCCTGGTCGTCACCCACAACACCCTGCTGCGGCTGACGCTGTGCGGGCTGCTGGGCATCGCGCCGTCCGCGTACCGCGCGGTGTTCCCGCAGGTGCGCAACTGCGCGCTCACCGAGCTGCGGATGTCGGGGGACTCCGCCGCCCTGATGTCCTACAACGTCCCGCTTCCATGAGGAGCGACCGGCGGAGATATTGAAACACGTTCTACCTCCTGCGTAGGCTGTGCGGCACGGCTGACGGCCCGGAGGTGGCGCGGTGATCCTGGATCGGTTCCGTATCGACGGCAAGGTCGCGGTGGTGACCGGTGCCGGGCGCGGCATCGGCGCCGCGGCGGCGGTGGCGCTCGCCCAGGCGGGCGCCGACGTGGTGATCTCCTCTCGGACGGAGGACCAGCTCCGCAAGGTCGCGGCCGAGATCGAGGCGGCGGGGCGGCGGGCGCTGGTCGTGCCGGCGGACCTCAGCGAGCCGGATGCCGCGGCCGAGCTGGCGGACCGGGCGGCCGAGGGTCTCGGCCGCCTCGACATCGTGGTGAACAACATGGGCGGCGCGATGCCGGCCCCTTTCATGAACACCAAGCCGCGGCATCTTGAGAACGCGTTCCAGTTCAATGTGAGTACCACGCACGCGCTCACCCGCGCGGCCGTCCCGCACCTGCTGGAGTCGGGCGCGGGCAGCGTCGTCAACATCTCCTCGGTGATCGGGCGGATCGCCGGGCGCGGATACCTCGCCTACGGCAGCGCCAAGGCGGCCCTCGCCCACTACACCCGGCTCGCCTCGTTCGACCTGGCGCCGCGCGTCCGCGTCAACGCGATCGCCGTCGGCTCCGTCGCGACGTCCGCGCTCGACGTCGTCATGACCAGCGACGAGCTGCGCACCGAGATGGAGCGCAAGACGCCGCTCGGCCGCGTCGGCGCCCCCGAGGACATCGCCGCCGCCGTCCTGTACCTCGCCTCGCCCGCCTCGGCCTACGTCACCGGCGCCCTCCTGCGGGTGGACGGCGGCATCGAGGCCCCCAACCTCGACCTCGGCCTGGAGGACCTGTGACGTACCGCGTAGTGCAATGGAGCACCGGCAACGTCGGCCGGCACGCGATCGCCGGCATCGACGCCCGGCCCGACCTCGAACTCGCGGGCGTGTGGGTGTCCAACCCGGCGAAGGTCGGCAGGGACGCGGGGGAGCTCGCCGGTCTCGGCCGCGACCTCGGCGTCACCGCGACCGGCGATGAGGACGCGCTGCTCGCGCTGCGGCCCGACTGCGTCGTCTACACCTCGATGGCCGACGTGCGGCTGGCGGAGGCGATCGACGACCTGTGCCGCATCCTGCGGGCCGGGGTCAACGTCGTGTCCAGCAGCCCGGTGTTCCTGCAGTTCCCGGACGGCGTCGTCCCGCCCGAGATGTCCGATCCGGTGCGCGAGGCCGCCGCCGCGGGCGGGGCGTCGATCTTCGTCAACGGCATCGACCCGGGGTTCGCCAACGACGTGCTCCCGCTCGCCGTGACCGGCATCAGCGAGCGCATCGACCAGGTCCGCTGCATGGAGATCCTCAACTACGCCACCTACGACCAGGGCACGGTCCTGTTCGACATCATGGGCTTCGGCGGGTCCCTCGACGAGACGCCCATGCTCCTGCAGCCGGGCGTCCTGACGATGGCGTGGGGCAGCGTCGTCCGGCAGATCGCCGCCGGGCTCGGCGTGGAGCTGGACGAGGTCGCCGAGTGGCACACCCGGCTGCCCGCCCCCGAGACCCTCGCCGTCGCCGCCGGGACGATCGCGAAGGGCACGGCGGCGGCCCTGCGGTTCGAGGTCCGCGGGATGCGCGGCGGCGAGGCCGTCGTCGTCCTGGAGCACGTCACGCGGCTCCGCGACGACCTCGCCCCCGACTGGCCGCAGCCGGCGGGCGCCGGCTGCTACCGGGTCGAGGTCCGCGGCGAGCCGAACTACACCGTGGACCTGCGGCTCCTCGGCACCGACGGCGACCACAACACCGCCGGCCTGAAGGCGACGGCGATGCGGCTGGTGAACGCCGTACCCGCCGTGGTCGAGGCGCCTCCGGGCCTCTTGACGGCCCTGGACCTGCCCCTGATCCCCGGCCGCGGACTCCTCTAGGTCCGCCGGGGGTCAGATGCCTTCGCGGTGGGCCACGGCGGCGGCCTGCGTGCGGCTCGTCACGTTCAGCTTGGCGAGGATGTTGGACACGTGCACGCTCGCGGTCTTGGGCGAGATGAACAGCGCCGCGGCGATCTCCCGGTTGTTGCGGCCCTCCGCGACCAGCTTCAGCACCTCCCGCTCCCGCGCGGTCAGCGCGCCCAGCGGGCCGGGCGCCGCGGGCGCGGGACGCGCGGAGCCCAGCCGGGCGCGGGTGCCGAGGTCGCGCAGCGCGGCGAGCAGCGGCGCGGCCCCGAGCCGCTCGGCGATGCCCGCCGCGGACCGCCACTGCACGGCGGCGCCGTCCCGGTCGCCGTGCTCGGCGAGGGCCTCGGCGAGCCGCCACCGCGACCGCGCCACCTCGTAGACGAACCCGCCGTCCGGCTCGCCGTAGGTGAACAGGTCGGCGGCCTTCCGCCACAGGTCCACGTCGTGGACGCCGTCCACCCGGCGCCGCTCCGCCTCCGCGCGGGCCAGCCACGCGTGCGCTTCGAGGCCCATCCAGGCGCGGCGCCGCCCGTTGGTCGTGTACGCGACGGCCTGCCGGACCCGGGCGAGCAGGTCGTCCGCGGTCTCGGCCGCCTTCCGCGCGGCGGCTTCGTCGCCGGCGGCGCGGGCGCGCGCCGCGATCTCGGCCTGCGCCTGCAGTCCCGCCGCGGCGGGCCGGATGACGCCGACCGAGGTGCCGTAGATGGTGCTGAGGATCTTGTCGAGGTGCTCGGTGGCCGTCTCCGGATCGCCGCGCCACAGCGCGTGCTCGGCGGCGAGGCCCCGGGCGAGGTAGTTGAGGAAGAGGTCCTCGTCCAGCAGCGGGGTGATCCAGCGGAGCCGCTCGTCCGCGCGCGGACTGCCCTGCGCGACCTCGACGAACAGCCCGTACGCGGAGATCTGCGCCTCCAGCGGCCGGACGACCTGCACCGCGAAGTCCTCGGCGAGCCGGTTCGCCTCCGCCCAGTTCCCCGCCGTGTAGTGGATCAGGTACCGCAGGGACCGCAGGACGACCCCGAAGGTGCTCCAGCCGAGGCCGTTCTCCAGGGCGTACTTCACGCCCTCCTCGGCGGCGCGCGTCGCGCCCGCGAGGTCGCCGCGGTCGAACTTGGTGCGGGCGTAGTGGAACGCGGCGCGCCCCGCCACCAGCGGGCTCCCCCCGTCGGCGGCGGACAGGTCGCGGGCCCGCGCGAACACCTCCGCGACGTCCGGGTCGGCTTCGCCCGCCTCGCGGAAGATGCCGAGCGTCACCAGCAGGCTCGCCTCGGCGCCCGTGGCCCCGGCGGCCCGCGCGTCCGCGATGGCCCGCTCCGCCACGCCCGGCATCTCGCCGTCGTCGTCCCGGTAGAGGAGTATCCGCGCGTAGGTGGCGAGGGCCTCGGCGCGCTCGACCGTCGGCGGGTCGGCGGGCAGCATCGCGACCGCCTCCCGCGCCACGGCCACGGACGGGCCGTAGTCGTCGAGCTCTCCGAGGTGGGTGGCGAGCTGCTCGCGGATCCGGCAGCCGAGCCGCGCGTCCGCGGGATCGGCCACCTCCAGCAGCCGCCGCAGCCGGTGCACGGCGCGCCGCAGGTCGCCGGCCTCCGCGGCGGCCCGCGCGGCGTCCAGCGCCAGCCGCACCCGGTCGGTCCCGGCGGCGTCCTCCGGGCGGGGGACCGCCTCCCACAGCTCCAGCGCCCGCTCGTAGTGCTCGAACGCCTCGGCGGGCGCGCCGAGGCGCCCGGCGTCCCGCGCGGCCCGGACCGAGGCGGCGAACGCGGCGGGCAGGTCGTGGGCGGCGAGGCTGTGGTGGGCCAGCTCCGCGGCGGGGCCGCGCGTCCCGTCCGGCCGGTCGGCGAGCAGCCGCGCGAACGCGGCGTGCAGCCGGGTCCGCTCGCCCGGCAGCAGGTCGGCGTAGACGGCTTCGCGCAGCAGCGCGTGCCGGAACGTGTACCCGTCCCCGGACGGGACGAGCAGCTGGTGCGAGACGACCTCCCGCAGCGCCCCGCCCGCCGCGGTCTCGTCCAGCCCGGACACGCGCCGGACGAGCTCGTCGTCGATGCGGCGCCCGGCCACCGCGGCGACCCGCACGACCCGCCGCCCGGCCTCCGACAGCCGGTCCACCCGCGACAGCAGCAGGTCGGCGAGCCCGGACGGGAGCCCCGCGGACTCCGCGCCGGCTGAGCCGAGCCCGGCGGAGTACAGCTCGGCGGCGTAGAAGGGGTTGCCCTCCGACCGGCGGTGCACCCGCGCGGCGACCTCCCCGTCCACCGGCGCGGACCCGCGGGACAGCTCGGCGAGGTACTCGGCGGTCTCGCCCGGCCCGAACGCGGGCACCTGGACGCCGGTCGCGTTCGGCAGCCGCAGCAGCTCCGCCACCACCGGCCGCAGCGGATGGCGCCGGTGCAGGTCGTCCGACCGGTAGGTGCCGACGAGGCACACCCGCTCACGCTGGAGGACGCGGCCGAGGAACGTCAGCAGATGCCGGGTCGACCGGTCGGCCCAGTGCAGGTCCTCCAGCACGAGGAGGACGGGCCGCTCGGCCCCGAGCTCGCCGAGCAGCCCGAGCACGGCCCCGAAGAGCCGCTGCTGGCCCAGCTCGGACGCCGCCTCCGGGTCGCCGCCGCCGTCGGGCAGCAGCCCGCCCAGCACGGGACGGGCGGCGACCGCGGCGCGGACCTCCTCCGCCTCCGGCCCGCCGCCGTGCGCGGCGGCCCACAGCGCGTCGGTGAGCGGGAGGTAGGGCATGGTCTCGCCCAGCTCGGCGCACTGCCCGACGAGGACGGCGCACCCCCGGTCGCGGGCGGCGCGGGTGAGCGCGGACACCAGGTGCGTCTTGCCGACCCCGGCGTCGCCGCTGACCAGCACGAGGCCGGCGCCGCCACCGGCGGCCCGCTCCAGCGCGGCGGTCAGCTCCGCGAACTCGGCCGCCCTGCCGATCAGCATCGGGCCGTCCCCTCCGGTCATCCGGCCCAGTATCCCACCGGCGGGACATGAACGGGCCCCGGATCCGGCGGGGGATCCGGGGCCCGTGCGGGCGGGGCGTTAGCCGACCAGGGCGGGGGTTCGGTCGGTCTCGCGCTCCGCCGCGTCCTCGGCGGCCGGCTCGGGAACCGGCTCGGGCTCGGGGACGGGCAGCACCTTCAGGTAGGCGCGGAGCGTCTCGGCGGCGATCCGCTCCAGCGAGTAGCGGGAGCGGGCGCGGTCGGCGGCGGCGATGGAGTAGCCGTGCAGCGTGGTCTCCTCGGACAGCAGCCGCCGGATCGCGCGGCCGATCACGACCGGCCGCCCCGCGGGGACGTGCAGGCCGGTGATCCGGTCGAGGACCTCGTCGGCGCTCGCGCCCGCCGGGGCGGTCACGACGGGGACGCCGCAGGCCATGGCCTCCAGCGGTGTCGAGGGGCAGGGCTGGCGGGGGGTGAGGCAGAGGGCGAGGCTCGCGGTCCGCAGCAGCTTCGGCACCGACTTGCGGGGCATCCTGCCCAGGAAGATCACGCGGTCGGCGACGTGCAGCTCCTTGGCCAGCAGCGTCAGCCGGTGCACGGCGGGGTCGTGGTCAAGGTCCTCGCGGGCGGGGCCGCCGGCGATGGCCAGCTCGGCTTGCGGGACGTGCACCAGGGCCCGCAGGGCGGTCGCGACGTCCCCGGCCTCCAGGTCGTCGCAGACCATCACGAGGCGGCGCCGGTCGCCGCGCGGCATCGAGGGGCCGACCTGCGAGAACAGGTCGCCGTCCACGCCGTAGGGGACGACGGAGACGGCCGGGCGGGGGATGCCCATCCGCACCAGCGCGGTGGCCTCCTCGGCGTGCCCGGCGAGCACCAGGTCCGCGCCGCGGCCGATGGCCTTCTCCAGGCGGTCGCGGTGGGGGTGCACCGGCGTGCCGGCGCGGCGCTCGGTGGCGGCGACGCCGTGGTAGCTCTGCGCGAAGGGGATGTCCAGCTCGCGGGCGACGGCGCAGGCGGCGAGGCCGCCGATCCAGCCGTGCGCGTGGACGATGTCCGGCCGGCCCGCGCCCGACCAGCGGCGGCGCAGTTCGTCGGCGAAGTCGCGGACGTGCTTGAGCAGCTCGTCGTCGGGGAGCGGGCGGGCAGGCCCGGCGTCCAGGTTGACGAGCGCGGCGCCCGGCGCGAGCCGGATCCGGCCGCGGGCGGCGGGGTCCTGCCGCCGCGTGTAGACCGTGACCTGGTTCGGCTCGCCGTCGGCGGTGAGCGGACGGGTCAGCGAACGGGCGAGGTCCCGAACATGGATTGACTGCAGGTGTTCGCCGTCAAGGTCGGAGGCGGACACGAGCGCGATGTGAAGCTGGCGGTGCATACGGATCCTCCGGGACATCACAGGGGAAGCTCGGAGGTATCTGCGTCGTAGACACCTGCTCGAAAGGTTCTATAACCGCCCGGACTCCTCGTCAAACGTCGCGAATCGGCGCTCCCCGCCGTCCGGACCCCGCGGGAACACCCCCCACCTGCTGGAATACTGGACAGGATGGACGACGAACCGATCTGGTACGTGGCCTACGGCTCGAACCTCTTCGGGGAGAGGTTCCGCTGCTACCTCACCGGCGGCCGCCCGCGCGGCGGCGCGCGCCGCCAGGCCGGCTGCCGCGATCCCCGGCCGGCCCGCGCCGAGCGGGCGATCACCGTGCCCGGCGGCATCTACTTCGCGCACGACTCGCGGACCTGGGGCGGCGGGATGGCCTTCTACGACCCGGACCTGCCCGGCCGCGCCGCCGCCCGCGCCTACCTGCTGACCCACCGCCAGTTCTGCGACGTCATGTCCCAGGAGATGCACCGCGGCGTGGGCGCCGACCACGACCTGTCGGAGGCCGTCACCCGCGGCCGGCAGCGCGTCGGCCCCGGCCGGTACGAGACCGTCCTCAAGGTCGGGGAGTGCGCGGGCCGGCCCATGCTCACGTTCACCGCGCCGGAACCGGCCCCGCCGAACGCGCCGACCGCCCCCTACCTGACCATGCTCGGCAGCGGGCTGCGCGAGGCGCACGGCTGGTCCGCCGACCGCGCCGCGTCCTACCTGGCCGGACGTCCCGGCGCCCGCGGCGCCTGGACGCCCCGCGACATCGCGGGCCTCCTCGACCCGCCTGGCCGGTAGGTCCGGGGGCGGTAGATTCGTCCCATGAACGTCGGTGACGTCGTTGACGACTTCGAGCTGCCCGACGAGACGGGCGAGCCGCGCACGCTGACCGGTCTCCTGGAGAAGGGCCCGGTGGTGCTGTTCTTCTACCCGGCCGCGATGACCCCCGGCTGCACCGCCGAGGCGTGCCACTTCCGCGACGTGGCCGCCGAACTCGCCGAGGCCGGCGCCCACCCGGTCGGCATCAGCGCCGACCCCGTCGCCAAGCAGAAGGAGTTCGCCGACCGGAACACCCTCGGGTACCCGCTGCTGTCCGATCCGGACGGCCGCGTCCGCGAGCGCTTCGGCGTCAAGCGCGGCATCGCCCTCCTGCCCACCAGGCGCCAGACCTTCGTCATCGACACCGACCGCCGCGTCCTGGCGGTCGTCAAGAGCGAGATCCGCATGAACACCCACGCCGACAAGGCCCTGGAGGCCCTGCGCGCCCGGTGACCCCTACGGGCGGACGACCGGGAGGTTGATCGTCGAGGGGTGGGCCGGGGAGTGGAAGATCTCCTGGTCGGCGGTGAGCATGTCGGTGGCGGTGCCGATCGGCGCGCCGGTGCCCGGGTTGCGGGCGACGCGCGGGTAGGCGCCGCTCGCGACCTGCACCCGGACGCGGTGCCCGCGGCGGAACCGGTGCCCGGCCGGCCACAGCTCGATGGCCACGTGCCGGACGCCGTCGGCGTCCGGCAGCGGTTCGCCCGCGACGAGGCGCCGCATGCCCTCGCACAGGTTCAGCGACTCGCCGTCGGGGGTGACGTCGCACAGCCGGACCACGAAGTCGGTGTGCTCGCGGTTCGAGCGGATGTACAGGTCGGCGGTGACCGGGCCGATGATCTCCAGGTCGTCGTCGAGGACGGCCGAGGTGTAGGTCAGCACGTCCCGGCGGCGCTCCAGGCGCCGCTGGTCCGTGGACGGGCGGGTCTCCCCGAGCAGCGTGGGGCCGCCGAGGAACGGCGTCGGGTGGTTCGGGTCGTACCGGTAGGCGTCCGGTTCGGACCCGGGCGGCTCGTCCGGCGCGAGGGCGCCCGCGGGCTGCAGGTGCCAGCGCTCCTCCCGCATGCCGGGGACCGGCCAGTCGGGGAACTCGCGCCACTCGCCCGCGCCCGTGATGTACAGCCGGACGGGCTGCTCCCGCAGCTCGGACGGGTCGTCCAGCAGGTGCGCGCGGAACCAGGCGATCGACTCGCCGACCGAGCCGCGCATCATCCGCTGGTCGGCGTGGAACCACGGCCCGATGGTCAGGTACGGGCGCCGTCCCGCGGCGCGGAGCGCGGCGTAGTCCCGCAGCTGCCACGGCAGGAAGATGTCGTACCACCCGCCGGTCATGTTCGCCGGGGCCGTCACCCGTGAGACGGTGGGGCTGAAGTCGCGCTTGTCCCAGAACGAGGTGTCGGGGCCGTTGACGAGGAGCTCCTGGAAGAACCGCTGCTGCTCGCCCGTCGCGAGCCGGTCGAGCTCGGCGATCGGGCGGCCGGACAGGGTGGCGCGGCGGGCGCGGCGCGGCGACATGATCCCGGTCGTGATCCCGGACAGCGAGCTCTTCATCCGCGCGGTGAGGTCCACCCAGATGAGCGTCGACTCCAGCGCGAACGTTCCGCCGACGTTCACGGCGTCGCGGAACGTCGAGGCGGTGACCTGCATCGACAGGGCGCGCAGCTCGGGGCCCGCCTCCGCGGCGACGGCCCACTGCACGTAGCCGAGGTAGCTCGGGCCGTGCATCGCGAACGTCCCGCCGAACCACGGCTGCGACTTCAGCCACTCGATGGTGGCGAGGCCGTCCTCCCGCTCGTCCAGCGCCTCGAAGACGCCGCCGGACCCGAAGCCGCCGCGGACGCTCTGCACGACGGCCTGGAACCCGTGCGACGCGAACGCCTGCCCGCACATGAGCCCAAAGGGGCCGCGCCGCCCGTAGGGGGACCGGACGAGGACGGTGGGCGCCCGCTCGACGTCCGTCGGGGAGTACCGGTCGGCCAGGAGGGTGACGCCGTCGCCCGCGGGGACCTCGAGATCGCGCTCGACCGTGACGCGGTGGGGGCCGTTCCGCAGTCCCAGCGCCGTGACCCCCAGCCGGCGCATCATTCCCACGCCTACCATCTGATCAAGCGTAATCGTCCCGGGGGTCGCGCCCGCCTCCGGAGTCCGTGATGTGCCTCGCACGCTCCGGGTCTTCTATACGATCGAGGGCGCGCAAAGCGGCATAACGGGATCTGACGGGCGAGTTCGCCATGCCCGCGCGAAGGGAGAGATGCACGCGTCATGGGTGATGTGAGCTGGGAACGGGTCATCGCAGCCGGGGTCGTGCTGGCGTCCGCACTGGCGGTCGCCGTCGTGCTGCGGCTGCTGACCGGCCGGCTGTTCAAGCGGGCCGGCGACACCAGGGCCACCTGGGACGACCTCGCGGCCCGGCTGATCAAGGACCTCGCGGTGCCCCTCTCGGTCCTGCTCGGCCTCTGGGTCGCCGCGAAGGTCGTGCAGCTCCCGCGCGGCACGCTCGACGTCACCGCGAAGGTGCTCACGGCGGTGGCCATCTTCGTGGTCACGCTGGCGCTGGCGCGGCTGATCGCCGGCGGTGTCAGCTCGGTCGCGCTGGCCAGGCAGGGCGTCGCCGGCAATGTGACGATCTTCGCCAACATCACCCGCGTGGTCGTCCTCGGCGTCGGCATCCTCGTGATGCTGCAGAGCCTCGGGGTGTCGATCACGCCGCTGCTCGGCGCCCTGGGCGTCGGCGGCCTCGCGGTCGCGCTCGCCCTCCAGGACACCCTCGCCAACCTGTTCGCGGGCGTGCACGTCCTGGCGGCCAAGACGATCGAGCCCGGCGACTACATCAAGCTGGCCACCGGCCAGGAGGGTTACGTCGTCGACATCAACTGGCGCAACACCACGATCCGGACGCTGTCCGACAACATCGAAGTCATCCCGAACATGAGGTTCTCCGACACGATCCTCACCAACTACCACCGGCCCGCGCAGGACATGTCGATCCTGGTGTACGCGAAGGTGGCCTACGAGGTGGACCTGGACCGGTTCGAGGAGCTGCTCATCGAGGTCGGGCACGACGTGATGAAGGAAGTCCAGGGCGGGGTGGCCGACTGCGACATCTTCGTCCGGTTCAACGACTTCAACGACGCCACGGTCGGCTTCCACGTGATCCTGCGGTCCTCGGAGTTCGGCGACCAGTTCCGCATCAAGCACGAGTTCCTCAAGCGGCTGCACCGGGTGATCCGCGAGGAGGGCATCGCGCCGCCCTACTGGCACCACCGCGTGGTCATCGAGGACAAGAACGGGCAGGCGGGCGGGGCCGCCAAGGGCGAGCTGGCCTCCGACGGGGCCTTTTGAGCGGACGCTCGGACCGGGCGCACCCGCGGGGTCGCACGCGCCTGGTCACACGCGCCGGGTCGCACGGGCGCGCGGGTCACACGGGCGGGGGAGCGGTCTCGTCGAACAGGGCGAGGAACTCGGTGCGGCCGAAGCGGCGCGCCGTGTCGACGGCCGAGGGCGAGCCCGCGTGCGGGTCGGCGCCCGCGTCCAGCAGGGCCCGCACCACCCCGCCCTCCTTCCCGGCCACCGCGCCGGCGAGGGGCCGCTGCCCCCGGTCGTTGGCGCGCTCGGGGTCGGCGCCGCGCGCCGCGAGCGCCCGGACGGTGTCGGGGTGCCCGTGCCGGGCGGCGAGCATGAGCAGCGTGTCGCCCTTCTCGTCGGCCAGGTTCGGCGGCGCCCCCGCGTCGATGAAGCCGGCGAGCCGGACGGTGTCGCCGCTGCGCGCCAGGTCGAACAGGCGGGCGGTGAGGCCGTCCGCCTCCGGATCGGCTCGCGTCGGGAGCGGGGTCCCGTTCCCGGCCGTGAGCAGCCCGCCGAGGCTGTCCTTGCCGTACCGCAGGTTCTTCTCCAGCGACACGAGGGCCCCGTCGTGCATGAACGAGCGGAAGCGGACGTCGTCGGCCAGCATGCTCATGATCATCAGGCCGCGGCCCTGCTCGTCGGCGGGACCGGGGCGCGGCAGCACGCCGGTGTCGAAGCCCGTCCCGGAGTCAATCACTTTGATCAGGCAGCGCGAGTCCTGGATGGTCGCCCGCACGGTGTAGTCCGCGCCGTTCTCGGCGTGCTTGATGACGTTCGTGCACGCCTCGGTGAGCATCACCTCGATGTCGTCCCGGATCTGCTCCTCCACGCCGAGGGCCCTGAGCGCCGCGTCCAGCAGCCTCCGGGTGGCCGGGACGCTCGCCGCGTCCCGCGGGAGCAGGAGGTCGAGGCTGATCTCCACGTCATCTCCGTCCAATGTGCGTCCCACTGATTCGTGCCCTTTCGGACACGCATAAACATGTCGGACTCTGTTGGCCCTTGCGGCGGCACCCGGCGGCTGCGGTATGTTGATTGTGTCCAACTCAATTGTCAACAACTGAAAGGGGCGCCCATGGACGTCCACTACACCGCCGTGGCCACCGCCAACGGGCGGGACGGCAAGGCCGTCAGCTCCGACGGCCGCCTCGACCTGTCCCTCGCCGTGCCGCGCGAGATGGGCGGCAGCGGCGAGGGGACCAACCCCGAGCAGCTGTTCGCCGCCGGCTACGCCGCCTGCTTCGCCTCCGCGCTCGGCGCGGTGGCCCGCGGCACCCGCCAGGACGTCCGGGACGTCTCCGTCACCGCCGAGGTCGGCATCGGCGGCGACGTCGAGAGCGGCTTCGGGCTGACCGTCGTGCTGCGCGTGGAACTGCCCGACGACCTGGAGAACGGGCGCGAGCTGGTGGAGCGCGCGCACCAGGTCTGCCCGTACTCGAACGCCACCCGGGGCAACGTCCCGGTGGAGCTGGTCATCGAGTAGCTCAGCCGCCGCCGTCGGCCGCGTACTGCTCGCCGATCACCCTGCGGACCGCCGCCGGCGCCGGGCCCGTCCGGGCCGTCAGCTCCCGGATGCGCCGCTTGTGGCGCCGCCGGTCCGCGCGGGGCAGGACGGTCGTCAGCTCGCCCGCCGCGGCCAGCGCTACCGCGGCCGCGTCGTAGCTGTGGACGTGCGCGACCGGCCGCCCCCGGAGCGCCGACGACGCCCCGCCCCACAGCTGCTTCACCACCCGCGGGTCCTTGACGGTGACCTGCTGCCGGGGGAACAGGCCCAGCACCCGGTGCTCCCGCACGCGGATCCACCCGTCGCGGACCAGCTCGTCCCGGACCCTGTCCACCAGCTCTTTGCCGTCCTTGCGCACCCAGTACTGCCACGACCTGGGCCGCGACCCCGCGATCTGCGCGAGCACGCCGTACGGGTCGTCGCCCGGCGTGCCCGGGACGGGCTTGCGGCGCTCGTCGCCGAGCCGGCCGTCGAGGTACAGCTCGGTCAGGGCCGCCCCGCGCAGCACGTGGCCGAGTTGCGCGCGGCCCTTGCTCATCCGCTGCTTCCGGAGGTCGTAGGCCAGCAGGTACATCCGGGCCGGCAGCGATTCTGGAACCTTGACCATCTCAATCCCCGTCCCCGCCGTGCGGCGGGCCTTCCGCGTCCGCGGCGGCGTCTCCGTCGCCGGTGTTCCCGCGGCCCGCGTCCCGTGCCGCCTTGCGGGGCCGTCCGGGCCCGCGCATCCCGCTCGCCGACGCCGGCATCCGCCCCGCGTCGGCGAGCGCCCGCCGCAGCAGGAACTCGATCTGGGCGTTGGTGCTGCGCAGCTCGTCCGCCGCCCACCGGGCCAGGGCGTCGTGCACGGCGGGATCGAGCCGCAGCAGGATCTTCTTGCGTTCAGTCACGTGGGCCCGGGGTCACTGGTAGAGGCTGCCGGAGTTCACCACCGGCTGGGCGTCGCGGTCGGCGCACAGCACGACCAGCAGGTTGCTGACCATCGCGGCCTTGCGCTCCTCGTCCAGCTCGATGACGTGGTCCTCCTCCAGCCGGTCGAGGGCGAGCTGCACCATGCCGACCGCGCCCTCCACGATCCGCTGCCGCGCCGCGACGACCGCGCCGGCCTGCTGGCGGCGCAGCATCGCCTGCGCGATCTCCGGCGCGTACGCCAGCCCGGTGATCCGCGACTCGATGATCTCGACGCCGGCGGACGCGACCCGCTCGGACAGCTCCTCCGACAGCTTCGCGGTGATCTCGTCGGCGTTGTCGCGCAGCGAGGTCCGCTCGGCGTCGTCGTAGGGGAAGCTGCCCGCGATGTGCCGGACGGCCGCCTCCGTCTGGAACGCGACGAACTCCACGAAGTCGTCGACCTCGAACACGGCCCGCGCGGTGTCGGCGACCTGCCACACCACCACGGCCGAGATCTCGATCGGGTTGCCGTCCAGGTCGTTGACCTTGGCGAGCCCGGTCTCGTGGTTGCGGATCCGCGTCGACACCTTCTGCCGCATGGTCAGCGGGTTGACCCAGCGCAGGCCGTCGTTGCGCACCGTGCCCTTGTAGCGTCCGAGCAGCTGCAGCACCCGGGCCTCGTTGGGCGCCACCGGCGTCAGGCCGGCCGCGACGACCAGCCCGGCCACCAGGAGCAGTGAACCGGCGGTGATCCCGCCCGCAATGGCGCCGGCCCCGCCGGCGAGCGCCCCCGCGGCGGCCGCCGCGGCCCCCAGGGCGATCAGCACGACCGCCAGGCCCAGCAGCGTCCAGCCGCTGCGGTCCGCCGCCGGACGCTCGGTGATCTTCGGGCGCGGCATCTCCACCTTGGTCGTCTCTTCGGCCATCCAGTCTCTCCTCTTTTGGGGTGTTATCAGCAACCTATCAGAGTGATATCACTTTTCTCACCCCGAGCCGCGGGCGGTCGGCGGCGGGGCCGGCACAGGGCTACGGTTGGTCCATCGACCTCGGAGGAACCTCCATGAGCGAGACCAAGATCGTCACCGGATTCCTGTCCGCCCTCGAAGACCTCGACATCGACCGGGCCCTGAGCTACGCCGCGCCCGGGATCGTCTACCAGAACGTCCCGCTGCCTCCGGCCCGGGGCCTGGCCGCCGTCGAGAAGACGCTCCGCGCCATGTCCCGCTACGGCAGCGGCTTCGAGGCCCGCATCCACAACATCGCCGCCAACGGCCCCATCGTGCTGACCGAGCGCACCGACGTGCTGGAGGCCGGCGCCTGGCGCGCCGAGTTCTGGGTCTGCGGCACCTTCAAGGTCGAGGACGACCACATCACCCTCTGGCGCGACTACTTCGACTGGGCGACCTTCCTGGGCGCCTCCGCCAAGGGCCTCGGCGGAGTGCTCCTGTCGGCCCTCAACGCGCGCCCCAAGGCGTCCCGCAAGACCACGGCTGCGTAGTCGCGCCGGCGGCGCTGAGTACTTGTACTCATGTGCCCGGCGTGATCCCGGGGCACCCTGGTCGTCATGAACGTCGATCAGCGGTCCCTGCCGGGCGCCCTGGGCGCGGCGCACGGGGTGCTCTGGGCGCAGGCCGTGCTGTCCGGTCTCGCGTGGCTGCTGCCGAACGCCGGGGTCGCACTGTGGGTGTCGGTGCACGGCGTCCCCGGCGACGGCACCGCGCCCTACCTGCTGATCCCGGTGCTCTTCTCGCTGCCCCTGCTGCTGCTCGCCGTGCCCGGGCTGGTGCTCGCCGCGCGGCTCCCCTCCGGCCGCCGGGGCGTGCACACGGGGGCCGTCGTGTACGAGGCGCTCTGGATCGTGCTCGGAGCCGCGGCATTCACGGGACCTTTGCGCGCCCCATTGGGCGGGCCGTCTCCGGTGATGCTCTTTTTGTTTATTTCGATGCTCGCGGCGGCGTACGTCCTGGTGGTCCTGCTCGCCCCGAATGGACGTTCGCGCTTCCGCTGAGACGCCCGACCGCGGCCGCCGGTTGTCCGGCGGGTTTCCCCGAAGCCGTCTGCGCTCCCGAAAGGGACGGCAAAATCGCGGCCGATTCCCGGCCGTTTACCTTTCCCGCCCCCATCGCATCACCTGGGCGGTCCAGGATGGGCGAAGAATTGCCCGGCCACGACAGTGGGCGGGCGATTTCCAGTCGGCAGCATTAGAAACGGGGGAAAAGGGATGAGGCGGACTCTCGCGGTCTCGCTCGGCACGGCGGTCGCGTTCGCGGCCTTCATGCCGGCCGGTCACGCGGCCACGGGCGCGCGGATTCACGTGGTGAAGCCGGGGCGCTCGATCCAAAAGGCCGTCAACAAGGCTCGGCCCGGCGACGTCATCCAGCTCAAGGCGGGGCGCTACGACGGGGGAGTCCTCGTCCGCAAGCCGCTGACGATCCGCGGCGCGGGCAACAAGACCGTGCTGCGCCCTGGCCGCAAGGACTACTGCGCCAAGGCCGGGCAGCCGGGAATGGGCATCTGCGTGATCGGCCGCGCGGGGCACCCGGTCCGGAACGTGACCGTCAAGAAGCTCAGCGTCCAGCGCTTCAAGGAGACCGGCGTGCTCGGCCTCCACACCGACCGGCTCACGGTGGAGCACGTCCTGGCCAAGTGGAACGGCGAATACGGCATCGCGGAGTTCAACTCCACCCGCGGCCGTTTCGTCCACAACTGGGTGCAGCACTCGGGTGAGCACGCGGGCCTGTACGTCGGGGACATCGCCAACGCGCACGGCACGGTCGTCGCGGACAACCACGCCTCGGGCAACGCGATGGGGCTGCTGATCCGGCACGCCCGCAACGTCAAGGCCCACGGCAACACGTTCGTCGGCAACTGCGCCGGGGTCCTGCTGGTGGACGACGGCCAGCCCGGCGGGCAGGGCCACAACGCGCTCTGGAAGAACAAGATCTCGAAGAACAACCGGAACTGCCGGCCGTACGGCCCGGTCCCGGCGCTGAAGGGCACCGGCATCCTGCTCTTCGGCGGCGACCACAACAGCATCAAGAAGAACGAGGTGACGTACAACCGCGGCAGGCTGCCCTACTCCGGCGGCATCGTCCTGTTCCGCGGGGTCCCGCCGCAGAACCGGCCGGCCCGCTTCAACGTCGTCGAGGCCAACCGCGTCCTCGGCAACGCGCCGTACGACCTGCTCGACAACAGCGGCAGCCGGACCAACAAGTTCCGCGCCAACCACTGCAGGACCTCCAAGCCGCGCGGGCTCTGCTGACCCCGCCTTGCTTCCGGGGACCACGCCGCGACCGGCGTGGTCCCCTCTGCATTCGGCCCCCCGGCGTCAGCCGGTCACGCGGAAGGTGGCGTCGCTCCTGGCCACGGCGTCGCCGATCGGGTCGAGGCGGAGCAGGTAGTCGTAGTGCCTGATGTACCGGTCGGGGTAGTTGTACGACTGGAACGACGCAGCCGACGCGTCGGCCAGGCCGGGGACGCGGCGGAACGTGGCGTCCGCGGCGAAGGTGCCCGAGCCGTCGTCCCTCGCGAGGACGAAGTCGAACCCGTAGTGCCGCAGGTAGTACCCGGGGAAGTTGACCGATTCGAAGGAGACGTGCCCGGAGGGGGCGGCGAGGCCGGGCACCAGCCGGAACCGGGCGTCCTGGGCCGGGCTCACGTTCGCGTCGATGCGGACGTCGAAGTCGGCGTGCCGGACGTAGCGGTCCGGGAAGTTGTACGACTGCAGCCGGCTCGGCGGAGTGCTCTGCCACCGCCCGGTCACGCGGGTCTCCTCGGCGGCGGTCAGGTTCAGCACGAAGCCGTGGCGCTTGCGCGTACCGCCCAGGTCGTAGCCGCCGGGCCGCACGAAGTCGCGCGTGCTGCCGAGGTTGGACGACGTCAGCGGCATGTAGCCGCGGCCGGTGGCGTACTGATCGAGCCACAGCGTCCACTCGTCGCGGTCGTTGAACTTCGCCCACATCGGCCCCTCGACGTCGCCGCCGGTGAGGCCCAGGTGCGACAGGTCCCCGAGCCGCGTCCACGAGCCGAGGATCGAGTCGGACGCCTCGATGGTGAGCTGGCCGTCCCCGGAGGCCCGGTAGTACCGCCACCCGCCGGTCCGGTCCGGCACCTCGATGATCTGGGTGTCGATGAGCCCCTGGGTCCCCGGGCGGTCGATGTAGATCTGCGGCGCGGTGACCGTGCGGAAGTCCGTGGTGCGCGAGTACCAGATGCGGTGCTTCCTGATCCCGTTCACCGTGGAGTTCGTCGCCCAGTAGAGGACGTAGCCCCCGGCCGCGGAGTCGTAGATCGCCTCCGGCGCCCAGGCGTTGCCGGCCCCCGGGATGGCGCCCGCCACGTTGAGCAGCCGCGGCGACGACCAGTTCACCAGGTCACCGGACTCCCAGACCACGATCGAGGTGCTGCCCCGGTTCGCGGCGTCGTCCCAGGAGGTGCCGGAGGCGATCCGCAGGTCCGTCGCGATGATCCAGTACCGGTCGCCCGCGGGGGAGCGGACGACGACGGGGTCGCGGACGCCCGCGTGCCGACCGTGGAGACGAGGACGGGCGAGCCGTTGTTCAGGTCGGTCCAGTGCAGGCCGTCGTCGCTGTGGGCGAGGTAGATCTGCTCGCCGTTCGCCGACTCTCCGGTGAAGTGCGCCATGAGGTACCCGGTGAACGGGTCCGCCGCGGCGGCGATCCCCGTCCAGGACGCGGCGAGGAGGCAGGCGGTGGCGAGTATCGCGATGACGCGGGACAGGATTCCGGGCATGCGGGGTCTCCCAGTGGTGCGTTGGGGCGGAACCACACCGATCTCTCCCGCAAGAATGTGAGCGATAACACGAACGCTGTCAAGACCGCGCCCCGGAAGTCGTAGGGCTTTCCTAAGCGCCGACCCACGTGAAGAGCGCCGAATGACGCCTCAAATGTTTACGCAAACACTCGTCCGAGCTGTGGGCTAACACAAGGGTCCCGCCGCTTGATCACGGGCAGTTCCCGTTTTCCGCCATGATGGTCACCCATCGAAACGGGAGATGCATGACCTCGACTACGGCCGTGCCCACCGATGCCGACCGGCGCGCGCGGCGCTGGCTCGCCGCCTGCGCCCTCGCCTACGGCCTCACCCACCACATCGGATTCGGCCTCGCCTGGCTCGGCACGGTCGGCGACACCCGCTGGGCCGACTGGGCCGACGTCCTCACCCCCTACGCCGTCCTGCTCACCGCCGCCGCCGCGCTCCACGCCGGCCGGGCCGACCACCGCGGCTGGGTCCTCTACCTCGTCGGCGCCATCACCTACGTCGAGGGGCACGGCATCCACCTCGCCGCCAACTCCGTCGGCAACGACACCCCCGGGATCGCCGTCGTCCACCTGTGGGACGAGGTCGCCGGCCACTACATCTGGTACGCCGGAGCCGCCCTCGTCGTCGCCGCCATCGCCCGCACCCTCGCCCGCCGCCCGGCCCCGCCGCCGCTCACGGCGCTGGTCCTCGCCCTCGTCGTCGCCGTCACCTGGACCACCAACTCCCTCGAAGGCGGCACCGCCTTGATGGGCCTGCTCGTCGCCGCGGCCTTCACCGTTTGGGGCCTGCGCACGCGGCACCACCTCGGAGGCACTCTGATCCCCGCGTTCGCGCCCGCGTTCGTCGCGCTCACCGCCTGGGGCGTCTGGCACCGCGGCTTCCCCCAGCCCACCGAACTCGGCTGGCTCTGACCCGGCACCGCCGCGGCCGGCCGATGGAGGCGGCGATCAGCCTGGGGAAAGCCGTCCGGTCGGCCATACTCGTGCCATGGACCGGGGGGAACCGACTGCCGAGGCCGAACTGGTGCTGGCCGCCCAGGGTGGGGACCGGGAGGCGTTCGGCCGCCTCGTCGAGCCCTTCCGGGACGAGCTGCGGGCGCACTGCTACCGGATGCTCGCCTCCGTCCACGACGCCGAGGACGCCGTCCAGGACGCCCTCGACCGGGCATGGCGGAGCCTGGGCGGCTACGAGGCGCGCGGATCGATCCGGCCCTGGCTCTACAGGATCGCGACGAACCGGGCGCTGACGCTGATCGAGCGGCGCGGGCGGCGGGAGCTGCCCACCGACATGAGCCCGGCGGGCGCCCCGGCGGTCGAGACGGCCTGGGTGGAGCCGTACCCCGGGCGGTGGATGGCCTGGACGGACGACCTCGATCCGGAGGCCCGCGTCCTCGCGCGGGAGAGCGTGGAGATCGCGTTCGTCGCCGCTCTGCAGCACCTGTCCGCCGTTCAGCGGGCCGCCCTGCTGCTCTGCGATGTGCTCGGATACCGCGCCCGCGAGGCCGCCGACGTCCTGGACACGACGACGGCCGCGGTCAACAGCGCGTTGCAGCGGGCGCGGAAGGCCGTCCCCCGCACCGGCCAGCAGCGGACGCTGGACACGATCGGGGAGGCCGCGCAGCGGGACGTCGTCCGCCGGTACATGGCGGCGTGGGAGGCGCGGGACGTCGACTCCATCGTGGCGATGCTCACCGAGGACGCCAGGTACTCGATGCCGCCGCTGGCCGCCTGGTACGAGGGGCACGCGGGCATCCGCGCCTTCCTGGTCGAGGGCCCGCTGACCGGGCGCTGGCGTTTCCTGCCGGCGCAGGCGAACGGGCAGCTCGCCTTCGGCACCTACATGTGGGACGAGGCCAGAGCGTCGTACGTCCCGATGGGCCTGGACCTGCTCGTGCTGCGCGGCACCCGGATCTCCGAGGTCGTGTCCTTCTTGGACGCCGACTTCTCCCTGTTCGGCCTACCCATGGAACTGGCCGGCCCGCCGCGATGATTTCGCGGCCCGGCCCGGGTTGTAGTCCTGACGGACATATCGAGCCGGAAGGACACGACAATGCAGACCGACCAGGAGCAGATCCGCGCTCTTATCGAACGCTGGGCCGAGGCGGTCCACGTCGGCGACATGGACCAGGTCCTGCGGGACCACGCCGAGGACATCGTCATGTTCGACGTCCCGCCGCCCTACGAGGGAGTGCGCGGCCTGGACGACTACCGCCGGACGTGGCCGCCCTTCTTCGAGTGGCAGGCCCAAGGCGCCGCCTTCGAGATCGAGTCGCTGGACGTGATCGCGGGCGATGACGTCGCCTTCGCCTACGCCCTGCTGCGGTGCGGCACCAAGGAGGAGTTCGAGACCGACCCGGACAACCGGCTGCGCCTGACCCTCGGCCTGCGCAAGCAGGACGGCCGCTGGGTCGTCACCCATGAGCACCACTCGTTCCCGCACGTCTCCGCGAGTTAGGACGGATCCGAGGAGCCGTCTGATCGACGAGGGGGCCGGAGAGCCCGGATGACCGCCCGTCCCGCCGGGCGGTCATCCGGTTGCGGGCCCGTCAGCGCAGCGGGCGGAAGAACTCCCGGACGTCGCCGGTGAGCAGATCGGGCCGCTCCATCGCCGCGAAGTGGCCGCCCTCGTCGAAGTCGGACCAGTGGACGATGTTGTTGCCCTGCTCGGCGTACCGGCGGATCGCGATGTCCTCGGCGAACGCGGCGACCCCGGTCGGGGTGGTCGGCGGCGCGGTGTCCCAGCCGCCGGCGGCGTGCATGTTCTCGTAGTACATGTTGGCGGCCGATCCGATGGTGTCGGTGAGCCAGTAGAGCATGACGTCGGTGAGCATCCGGTCCCGGTCGATCGCGGCCTCGGGCAGAGCGTCGGAGGGGTACGTCCACTCCTTGAACTTCTCCACGATCCACGCGAGCTGCCCGGCGGGGGAGTCGGTCAGCCCGTAGGCCAGGGTCTGCGGCCGGGTCGCCTGGATCTGGAAGTAGGCGCTGCCGTCCGCCGTCCAGTTCGCGAGCCGCTCCAGCCGCGCGAGCTCCCGCTCGTCCAGCCCGGCCTTCTCCTCGTCGGACACCTCGCCGTACGGGATGAACCCGTAGGTCGCGGCGTTCACGTGCACCCCGGCGACGCGTCCCGCGTCGATGCGGCCCAGCTCCGGCGCGACGAACGCGCCCATGTCGCCGCCCTGCGTCCCGTACCGCTCGTAGCCCAGCCGGCCCATCAGCTCGGCCAGCGCGCGGGCGACGCGGTCGGTGCTCCAGCCCGCCTCCCGGGTCGGCCCGGAGAACCCGAACCCCGGCATGGACGGGATGACGACGTGGAAAGCGTCGGCGGGGTCGCCACCGTGCGCGCGGGGATCGGTGAGCGGGCCGATCATGTCGAGGAACTCGACGACCGACCCGGGCCAGCCGTGGACGAGCAGCAGCGGCAGCGCGTCCGGCTCCGGCGAGCGGACGTGCAGGAAGTGGATCGGCTGCCCGTCGATCTCGGTGATGAACTGCGGGATCTTGTTCAGCTCGGCCTCGTGCGCGCGCCAGTCGTAGGAGGTCCGCCAGTACTCGGCGAGCTCCCGCAGGTACTCGGCGGGGACCCCGCGCTCCCACGGCTCGCCGGGAACCGCGGCCCCCCACCGCGTACGCGCCAGCCGCTCCCGCAGATCATCCAGCTCCGCCTCCGGAACCTCGATCCGGAACGGCCGAATCTCACCGGCACCACCCATGACGCCCTCCTCAACGGAACGGATCGTTCTGTTCTCATGATACCAGAACGGAACGATCTATTCCGCAAAGCGATTCGCATGGATCGGTTGTACCCGTGGGGGCCGTCCAGCTAGCGCTGGTGGCCGCCGACGCGGACCGCAACGCGGGACGGGCGGTCGTTCGCGGTCACGAGCGTCCGAGCCGGAAGGCGGCCGCGGTGACGGCCGCCACCGGAATACAGCAGACCGCCACGGTGAGCACGGCCACGCTCGCGGCGCCGTTCCACAGCTGCGCCTGTTCGGAGGGGAGCCGGTAAACGGCCGCCGCGAGCAGCGGACCGGCCAATGCCGACGCGGTGGCCGGAGCCCAGGCATGCGTGCGGTGGGCGGCCATGCCCGCGACGACACCGGTGAGCACCACCGTCGCGACCACGACCGGGAGCATGCCCGGCAGGTGATAGCCGAGGTTCTCCGGAAGGTCCGGCATCCCGGGCCGCATCTCGGCGAGAGAATCCACCCCGAGCAGTTCCACCATGCCCGCGTAGACCACGCTGCGGGGTGCCGCCGCGGTGAACGCGAGACCGGCCGCCCACTGGAGGACGACGTAGGCGGCCAGCCCTCGCCCGATGACCGGAACCGCCGCCACGGCCAAGGCACCGGCGGCCCCGAGCAGGATGCCCGCCCCAGCCGCGGAGATCACCTCGGCCCGCAGGAAATCGCCGCTGAGCCCGGCCAGAAGCGGAAGGGCCGCGAGAGTCCCGGCAGCAGCGGCGGGGACGGCTGTCAACGGCATCCCCTGGGCGGCGTCACGCCGTCCGGTCACGCTCGCGACGGCCAGCGGAACCGCCACTGCGCAGTACCAGGCGACCAAGGTGACCTGCACACCCGCCACACGTTCGTTCCCGGCCACGAACTCACCGTCGAGCGTGGTGATGCCGGCGATCTCCGCCACGGCGACCTGTCCGAGCCCGAGCAGGGCGGCCACGGCGGCGGCAACCCCGGCGATCACGACATACCGCACGCCGCACATGCTATTTCGCCGGGCCGTCAGCGCGGGACGATGCGTCCGGCAACCCGTCGACGCACTCTTTCGACGCACCTCTCCCAGGACGACGGCGGCCCGGACGGTGCCGGATGCGGTCAGAGGCTCGGTGCGCGCCAGTGCACCACGCATAATCGAGGTGACTCTCGGGAGGCGCCTGCATGGGCGAGACGCCGGCCACCGCCATTAGAAAGGCCGACGTCAGGGCGTTGCGGCAGTATCTGCGTGATCAGTGGCGCGGTGACCCCGGCGAGCTGGACGGTCCGCTGGGCGCGCTGGTCGGACGGTGGAGCGCGGCGGCGGTGCGGGCCGCGCTGAGCCGATGGCTGATCCGGCACCGCGCAGCCGAGGGGATAAGCGCGGGGGACGCCTGGCTGTGGCTGGACTCGATGGGCATCACCGGTGACCCGGTTCCCGTCGCCACCCTGGCGGCCGAGGCGGACGTCAGCACCAAGACGATCAACCGGCGGCTCGACCGGATCGACGGGCGGGTCGCCCGGCTGATGAACGGGGCGCCGCCCGACCCGGGCGACACCGCGCCGACCGCAGGGAGCGCGCCGGGCGCGGTGCTCGCGTTGCGGTCGCAGGCGCTGATGGCGCGGGAGCCGGAGCGTGAACTGGATGCCATCTACGCGCACCAGCGGCGGTCTCCGGAGTTCGGCCGCGGCGTTCGCCGGGCGCCGGTCACCTCCGACAAGGACAAGCGGTACCGAGACTCCTTCCGTGTGACCGAGCGGCTGAAGACCATCGCGCACCGTCCCGCGCTGCCACCCGAGCGCAGCCGCACGACGGTGTGCACGGCCGACGGGGTCACCCTCACCGACGATCCGCACCAGGCGGTGGCGCAGCTCGAGCAGTCGGTGGACGCGCACCGGCCGGAACTGTGGGAGTTCCTGGTCGCCCATACGAGTCGGCTGGTTCCCGACGCGGCGTCGGCCGGGGCCGAGACCAGGCTCCGGTTCCTGCGCGCGGCCTACAACCTCCTGCGGGACGCGGAGAACCTCACGGCGCTGCGCTACGCCCAGGCGTGGGAGGCGGAGGAGATCGAACACCACGGGCCGAGGCACCTGAACGTCCTGGTGGCCCGCGCCGGGCAGGCCCACCTCCACCAGATGTTCGGCCATTATCAGACCGCCTTCGACCTCTATCGCGGCGTGGTGGAACGGGCGACGCTGTACCCGCCGTCGGGCGAGCGGGAGAAGATCCTCCAGAACGTCAACGACTGGCTGGGGCAGGTGATCTTCTCGGGGGTGCTGCGGGGCGGGTCCCGGGACGTCCTGCGGGCGGCGCTGGCGCGGATGGAGGCGATCGCCGACGAGGTGCCGGGCAACATGGAGATCCAGTTCGGGCTGGCCCGGCGCCGCTTCGAGTTGGGCGTCGCGGAGAGCACGGAGAACGCCCGCATCGTGGCGAAGCCGGTGGCGCGGCGAACGGCGCGCGCGGTCATGCGCGACTACGAGGGGCTGCTGGCCATCACGGACGGGGCCGTCATGCTGAACCGCAAGCTCGCGGCGGCTGACCTGGGGGTGCTGTGGGGCATCCGGGACCGCGACATCGGCACGGTCCGGTACTTCGTGTCCCAGTTCGAGTCCGTCCAGTCCGAGCAGGGCGGGTACGCGAACCTGCTGTACCGGATCGACCAGCGGATCAAGGCGTCGGCGAAGGTGTGGCCCGCGCTGGAGGAGATCCCCCCGATGCGGCGGATCGCGAGCCCGTTCCGCAGCCCGGGAGCCATACCGCGTCGTGCGACGGGCCTCATGGTCTATCCGCGGCTCGGACACCGCCGCTGAGCCGGGGAGTGTCCCACATTCGCGAAGTTCTGCGCCGTCGCTGGTTCCGGACGGGGGCGGCCTGTGAAATCTGCACCAGGTCTTCATGGACATGGGAGCAGCGATGAGACGGACGACATCGTTGGCAGGGGGGCACCGGGCGGCGCGCTGCCGCAACGCGGCGGTGACGGCGGCGTCGGGAGCCGCGATGGTCGAGCTCGCCGGCGCCGTCCAGCCGGGCTGGCTCGCGGCAGGTGCCGCCGCCGTGCTCGCGGCCCTCGGTGCGATCCTGGACCGTTTGGCAGAGCCGCTCGGCGAACCTGCGGACACCGAGAACGGCGATCAGGGGGCGCACTGAAATGCGGAACGGCAACGCGGACCCGGCCGCCATCGAACGGCGCCTCCTGCTGGCGGGGGCCGTTCTGGCGCCGGTCGCGCGCCTTACGGGCGCCCAGGACGCCGCAGTCGACATGCTGGCACGGGCGGAACGGGCAGTCGACGCCACCGAGATCGGCGCGGCCCGCCGGTTGCTGGGGCAGCTCGCGGCCGGAGGCGGGCGGGGTCTCGGGCACAGCGGCGAACTGCGGCGACGTTACCTCGCGGTCCGGGCGGTGACGCTGCGCGACAGCGGACGGGGCCGCGCGGCGGTGCCGGTCTACGGGCGGCTGGTCGCGCTCGGCCGCGCGGCGCGCGATTCCGGTCACTACGGGACTGCCGTGATGGGCGCAGTGGTGTCGCTCATGAACGAGGGACGCACCGGATGCGCCGAGCGGGTCCTCCGGGCGGAGTACTCCGGCCTGGCCGCCATCGACGACCGGCGGATGGAGATCGAGGTCGCGTTCTGGCAGGCCCGCATCCTGGAGGACCGCGGGCACCTCGCCGCGGCCCGGGAGCTGGTGGCCCGCCGGGTCCTGGCGCAGTCGGCGGCGCACGAGAACCCGGACATGCAGCTGGCGCGGCACGTGTTCGCCTGCCGGCTGGCCCTCGGCACCGCCCGGCCGGACTGGGGCGCGGCCGAGCGGTACCTGGACCTGGCACGGGAGCGGCTGGACGGGCGGACGCGAGCTCTGCGGGTGGGGCAGTACCTCACTGTGCAGGCGCTCTTCGAGCACCGCGCCGGGGCGTCCGACCGGGCACGGACGCTCGCACGGAATGCCGCCGGCACCTTGACCCGAGCCGGGATCCGCAGCCCGCACTTGACCGTCGTCCTGAACGCCCTGGACGCACACTGATCGTCCACCCGAACCGGCGCGGCGCCACCGGCATGATGGTCACCGCATGGGACGGCCGCCGGCGACGACTTCGGTCGCGGAGGCATGTCGCCCCGACGGGACGTTCCATGAGGACGGCATGCCGCAGGTCGACCGGCCGGGATCAGGGCTTGAGGCGGGCCCAGACCCATTTGCCGCCGGAGGGGTCCGGGGTGTGACCGCACTCGGTGGCGAGAGCGGCCACGATGGGGAGGCCCCGGCCGCCGTTGTCGTCCCAGTTCTCCTCGGAGACGTCCAGCGTTTCGAGTGCCGGCTCGATCAGCGGGTGTACTCGTGGAGGGGTCGGGCTGGCGTCCCATACGGCGATGAGGACGCCGGCGGGGTCGCGGCTGCACTGGTAGCGGATCTCCTTGCCGGGTGTCGCCGCCACGGCGTTGGTGACCAATTCAGAGGCGATCAAGAATGCATCGTCCGAAATGTGCATGCAGCCCCACGTGTCCAGTCGCGTTCGCGTCATCGTTCGAGCCAGACCCGGCGCTGCGTTCGACGCCAGCATGGGGATCAGCAGGCAGTCCGGCGTAGCGATCATTTCCGCCCGGTCCTTCCTGGAGAAGTTCACGATCTGTGTCTCCAGGATTACGGATCGTCGCTAGGGTGCGGTGTATACGTAAACTCCCTAAACACCGGGAGGTCTTCGATGACCGCCGCCGACGAGATCGACCCCACGTCCTCGCTGCATGCTTGGTTGGCGTATGACCTGCGACTTTACCGAAGAAGGCATCGTATGACCGGTGCCGAGGTCGGTAAGATCATCGGCTACGTCCGTTCTCATGTTTCAAACCTCGAAGCGGGCAGGGTGCAGCTCGATATGAAGCAGGCCGGACGGTTGGATGAAGCGTGGGACACCGGGGGCCACTTCCAGCGGCTCGTCACATTTGCCCGCAAAGGTCATGATCCGAACTGGTTTTTGCAGCATGGCCAGTACGAGGCGGCGGCGAGCGTGATCCGGATCTACCAGGGGCAGATCATTCCGCCACCCCTCCAGACCGAGGACTACATGCGCGCCCTTCTGGCGGAGAGCGATGCGGAGGACCTCGAACAGGCGGTCCAGTCGCGGATGGCTCGGCAGGGTGCCATCCTCTCTCGGACGTCCCCGCCCTATGTTTGGGTGTTGCTGGACGAGGACGCCATAACGTCGGAGATCGGTGGACGCGAGGTGATGTTCGACCAGCTCAGCCACCTGCTTGAACTCGGGAAACTGCCCTACGTTTCGGTACGCCTGTTGTCCAAGTCGGCCGGTGCGCACCTGGGGCTCGACGGCCCGTTCCGCCTCATCACCGTGAAGAACCGTCTGGTCGCCTACGTCGGCGCTCGGCGGGGCGGGCGGCTGATCGAGGACGCAGCGGAAGTACAGGAACTCGCCGTAGATTACGAACGAATCGGGTTCAAGGCCCTATCTGAGGACGCCTCCCGAGCCCGTATCGCTGAGTTCCTGGAGGTGGCGAGTGAAGATCAATTGGCGGAAGAGCTCCCGCAGCGGAGCGATTAACGATGAGGCATGTGTCGAGGTGGCCGGAGTGATCAGTGGTGTTGCCATCCGGGATTCCAGGGATCCCGATGGCGGGCGTTTGACCGTGAGTGGCGACCAGTTCGGGCACCTGCTCCAGCAAATCAAGGTCGGAGCGCTCGATCGGACCTGATGGGTTAGGGCCGATCTTGGGGTGGGTTGTTCGCTTCAAGATCGGCCGACTCGGCCGGGGATCGGCCGGTGGAGAGGGGCGGGGGATCGGGAACCTCCTGTCGGCCCGGCTCATGCACGGTCTTGTGCACGGTGTGCGGTGACGGCATGTCCCTCTCCGATGCCGAGCAGCGCGTCCTCTGCTGCCACGGTCTCGGGAGGCCGGGCGCCGTCACGAGTGTGTGGATCATCCGTTCTAGACTTCGCGGGGTGACGGGTGAGCTTTTCGGCTTGACGGTTCTTGGGTCTGCGACGCCGTACCCGAGTGTGGGCAATCCGTGTTCCGGCTACCTGGTGTCCGGTGCGGGTGCCCGGGTGTGGGTGGACGCGGGCACTGGGACGCTGGCTGAGCTGCAACGGTACGTCCGCCTGGACGAGTTGGACGCGATCTGGATTTCGCACTTGCACGCCGACCACAGCGCGGACCTCCTCACCGCCTACTACGGCGCGCTCTATGCCGATATCCAGCTCACCGCACCAATTCCCCTGTACGGCCCGCCGGGCACCGCCGACCGGCTGGCGCATTTCCTCACCAACACCTCCGTTCGCAGCCCGGTCGAATCCGCGTTCGCCATCGAGGAGTTGCAGGACGGGCATTCGGCGCGGGTCGGCGCGCTCACGCTGACCAGCCGGGCGGTCTCGCACGGGATGCCGGCCTTCGCGCTGCGCGTCGAAGCCGAGGGCGGGTCACTGGTGTACTCCGGGGACACGGCTCCCTGCCCGGCGCTGATCAGCCTGGCCGAGGGGTGCGACGTGCTGCTGTGCGAGGCCGACAGCGCCGAGGTTCCGACCACGGGGGAGCAGGTCCACCACACGCCGGAGAACGCCGGTGACACCGCCCGCGCCGCCCGGGCGGGCCGCCTGATCGTCACCCACGTCGGACGTTCCCTCACTCCTCGGCAGGCGGTGACCGCCGCCTCTGCCCGCTTCGACGGCCCCACCGGCTACGCCGCTCCAGGCGAGACCTTCCTGGTGGGCTGAGCAAACGCCGCGGGCGAGCGGGCGCAAATGATTTCCACGCTGGTTGTCGCACGGCTCCGCAGCGTCATATGGCTGGCCGAATTGCAGTCGGTGGGCGGTCGCAAAACTCGTCGATGACCATGATCGGCCAGTAACGTGACGGCCCACCGTTGAATCCGCACACTCATCTTGCCCATCGGGGACGCATTCCGATTCAGCAGGTGGGAGCTCCCAGTGCGAAGAGCAAGGGCGATGCTGGCCGTCGCCGTAATGATGATCATGGCGTCCGGCCTTGCCGGCATTCCCGGGTATGCGGAGAGTGCGCCACCGGTCACGTCCGGTTCCACGACGCGGGTCATCGAGGCGGCCGACGGGAAGCCGATGGTCCTGGAGTACACGCCCGCGAACGTACAGCGACTGCAGCCATCGGCGTCCAGTCGTGCTGCCGCGCTCCTGGAGATCCCCATCCACCACTACAACATCTGCGCCGGAAACGACTCGTGCGTTGAAAATCCGGTGCTCAAGGACCGGGCAAAGAACCTGGTGGCCTTCTTCAAGGCCACCGACAACCCCTGGTTCATCTCGCTCAACGAGGTCTGCCGGCAGGATTTCGAAGACCTGAGCAACAGGACGGGCAGTGCGGGCACGATGGTCGTCAGCCTGCCCAAGAACACCAATGATTGCGATGGCGAGCTGTTCGGTAGTGCGATCCTGCATCCGGGTGGTGTCAAAGTGGACGGCATCGCGCGCTACTTTTCGGCGCGCGATGAGGGCTTGGACTGCAAAGTCGACGAGTGCCGCGCCATGCTCTGCCTCAAACTGCAGACCTATGCCGGGAGCATGACGGTCTGCACGACCCACCTGGAGAATGAGGAGGAGTGGGCGAGACCGCAAGCCGCTGAATACCTTCTGGCATCCACCGCGTACGCGGCTGGGCAACCGAGAGTACTCGCCGGCGACTTCAACTTGCTGCCCGATGATCTTCGCGACGCGGTGCCCGCGTACTTCGAGGGCATGCACGACCTGGTGGCCCAGGACAAGGGGACGATGCCGACCTGGAAAGACCACGACGACGATCCGGAAACCTACCCCCGGGCGGCGACTCCCGACGGGCACGTCGACTACATCTGGATCGACCGCACGGGTAAGCCCGGTACGAAGGCGCCATACTGCCCGAGCGACTCCCTCGCCAGCGATCACTGCTACACCTCCGGCTCCTGGGCGCACACTCTGCCGAGCAGGTAAGGGAGTGGTCCGGGCGCGGACGGACGGTAAGGCGGCGGACGACGGGGACCAGTTGCCCCAAGCCCGCCTTGAGGCGCGGGCGCCCGGCCGCGCACCGGCCCGCACGCACCCCTGAAGAAGGCGCCGCCTGACGGCAGGTCGTCGTCAGGCGGCGTCCTCTCCTTGAACAACGGCACGGGCCGCTGCAGCGCCCCGCGCCCGCGGCGCGGCGGAGACGCGCTGACGTCTACGGCGTCCACCCGTCGGACCGCCCGTCCTGCCGAACCGTCACCGGCTCGTTTGCGGGACCTCGTGCAGGGATCGCCGTCCGGTGGCCACGAGGAGGATGTCCTTGGACGTCATCGCCACGACGGTGGGTCCGTCACCGACGACCGCGTCGGAGTCGGTGGCGGTCAGTTTCCGCCCGCCGAGGTCGACTCCGAAGTACTTCAGCTGCCGGGGCTTGGTCGACGCCAGGACCAGCGCGAGGCGCTCGGCCGGTGCCGGGGGCAGGCCGAGCGGTTCGGTGATGTCGAGGCCGTGGATGACGTCGTGGCTGAGGGCACCGGCCTCGCCGCCGCCCGGTGGCCGCCAGGGGTGGTCGACGTTGCGCCGGAGAAGGTCGAGGAGTTCGGCGTCGCTCATCTTCTGCGTCGTCGAGCGGGCCTCCCGCTCGGCGTACCGGTTGAACGAGAACCCGGCCCGGACCAGACCCGCGAGAACTCCGATCGCCTTGGTCCGGTACGGCATGGTCATGTGGGCGAGCACCTCACGGACCCGCCACCCGTCGCACAGGGACGGCATGTCCCACTGCTCCGGCGTGAGGTCACCGAGGATGCCGGCGAGCCGCTCCCGCTCCGCACGGGTCTCGCCGATCAGGCGGGCCGAATCTGTCTCCATTGCTCTGTCCTTCCGCGTCGTCCTGTCTTCACCGACTTGTACGACGCGTCCCGCGTGAACTCATCGCTCACACGCTGACCTGCTCCGAACCCCGGAGAACCTCGGGCAAGTCGAACTCGGCGAACCGGTCGTGAGTACCGAGGAACGTCACCATCCGGGCGATCCGTCCGTCCTGGATATCAACCGCGATCAGCGCGAACGGGTGGAGGACGCCGTCGTCCCCGGGCCGGTACTGCCCGAACCCGGGCGCGCCGTTCATGCGGCACGGCACCAACCGCGCGCCCGCGCAGGAGTCGCTGTCCCCCATGACCGTGGCGATCTTCCCCGCGCCTTCCAGCCGCCACAGGAACGGCGGCATCGAGGCCACCGCGTCCTCGCGCAGCACCGCGGTCAACCCGGCGACGTCATGGGACTCGAAGGCGGCCACGTAGCGACGCAGCAGATCACGCTGCCCGGCGTCCTCGGGGTCGTAGACGTCGAACGGGTCGGGCCGGTCGGCGTCCAGCGCGGCCCGCGCGCGCTGCAGCGCGCTGTTGACCGCGGGCACCGTGGTGTCGAGGATCTCGGCGGTCTCCTGGGCGCTGAACACGAGCACGTCCCGCAGCACCAGGACGGCCCGCTGCCGGGGAGCGAGACGCTGGAGCGCCGCGATGAACGCCAGCCGGACCGACTCCCGCCCCGCGACCACCTCACCGGGGTCCTGCCCGGCCAGCACACGTGAGTCGGGCATCGGCTCCACCCAGACCTCTGCGGGCAGCGGCGCCCCGAGCTCCGGGCCCGCCGACCCGACGTCCATCACCAGGGCCCGCCGCTTCGCCGCCCGGAGCATGTCGATGCAGACATTCGTCGCGATCCGATGCACCCACGTGCTCAGCCGCGCCCGGCCCGGGTCGTACTGCTCCCACCTGGACGACGCCCGGATCAAAGTCTCCTGAACCGCGTCATCCGTATCGGCCGCTGACCCGAGAAGCCGGTAGCAGTAACCGGTGAGCGGCCCGCGCAAAGCCTCCAACTCCTCGACCGCGAACTCACCTCCCCGCACGACCCACCCCCCATCAAGCCATTTCCCCAGTTTGCCGTACCCCTCCGTCAAAGAGCTTTCGAAGCAGTCGCTATGCACCGCCGACAGGTACCAGGAGACCGAAGATCCGCACCGCGACGCTCCCGTCGGGCAGGGGTGCCGGGCTGTTCGCGGCCACCGCCTCCCCGCGGGGCCACGGCTCACCGTCCAGGAGCACCTCATTGGACTGCAACCGGCCGACGTGGTGCGCAATGAACAGGCGCAGCCCATGCACCTCCCGGGTGAGCGGCTCCGACCGCAGCCCATCCAGCAGCAGGTTCAGCAGCGGACCGGCCGAGGGGACAGGCCGGTCGGCGAACAGGTTGAGCTGAGCCCCCAGAATCAACTCGAACGCGCCGCCCGCGTGCTCGTACCGTTCCCGCTCCACCTGGTCAGGGGCCGCCCCGGGACGGAGCAGACCCTCGATGATCGGGTGCAACGCCCCGCGCTCGAACTTGTGCACCGCCCTGCCGACCGCCTCGCGCCAGGTGGCGCCGTGTCCGGCGAAGCTCTCCACCAGTCGCGGCGCGGCCAGCGCCGGATGCGTCACCGCGAAGTCGACCTGGGCCATCACCACCCCGGCCGGAGCGGGATGCACGAACAGCTTCGCGTCGACCTTCGTGTCGTCCCCGAGGAGGACGTGGTGTCCGCGTAGGAGGTCCTCGAACGCGGCACGCGGCGAGGGCACGCCGCCGTCACCCGGTATGACCGGCCCAAGATCGGCCCTGAGGGCGGTGTCACCGACGACCAGGTCCGACAGGGCCGACCCGCCGTGCAACGCGTTGTTGACCGCGTTGAACTCGCTGCTCCGCAACGCGACCCGCTCGATCTCGCCGCGGTCGGCCCGCTGAGCGCGTGCCAGTGCCGAGACGAACACCGGCTCGTCCGGGAGGCTGATCCGGCCGCCGGGAGCCACCGCGCCGTCCGAGAAGGAGACGTCCGGCAGCAGCCGCCGCGTGAAGGCCATCGGCAGGAAGATCAGAAGCCGTTCGGCCAGCCACGGCTCGACACCGGCCCCGGTCAGCCGGTGCCACACCTCGTCATCACCGGGCGGCTCCGCCCCCGCGCAGAACGCGGCGACGCCCACCTCCACGGCATCGTCGAACGCCAGCGATTCGATCATTGTCGAACCCTAATGCGGCAAGCACGTCCCTTCAGGACTTAACGAGCCGACGACCGGCCGGGGGAGCGGCGGCCTCAGCCGCCGGAGGATGGGGGCTGGGGTTCCATACGGGCGAGCCAGGAGGTGAGGAGGGTTTCGAGCGCATCGGCCTGGTTCGGGGTCAGTAGGTCCAGGAGCCGCTGCTCGTTGCGCATGTGGTCGGTGAATGCGCGGTCTACCAGTTCGCGTCCGGGTTCGGTGAGGGCGACGATCCGGCTGCGCTGGTCGTCGTCGGAGCGGCGGCGCGTGACGAGCCCTGCCCGCTCCAGGCGGTCGAGTCTCTTCGTCATGGCGCCGGTGGTGACCATCGTGTGGGCGGCGAGCTCCCCGGGCACCCGTTCGTAGGGCTCACCGGCACGGCGCAGCGCGCACAGGACGTCGAACTCTCCCTCGCCGAGACCGTAGCGGTCGTACACCGCGCAGAGTTCCCTGGTGAGATGGCCGGCCAGTCGGTGCAGCCGGCCGATCACCCCCTGCGGGGAGACGTCCAGGTCGGGACGTTCGCGGCGCCAGTCGGCCTGGATGCGGGCCACGTGGTCCAGAGGTTGCCGGTCTTCCATGGATCCAATATAGCTTCCCTGGAAGCTATTCTATCTTCCGTGGAAGCCAACTTGCGCTGGGCGGCGCTGACCGCGGTGGCGCCGGTGGCCTGGGGGACGAACTACTTCGTCACACGCGGATTCCTCCCTCCCGACCACGCGCTCTACGGGGCCGCCGTTCGAGCGCTGCCCGCCGGGCTCGTCCTGCTGGCCTTCAGCAGGCGGCTGCCGAGCGGCGCATGGTGGTGGAGGTCCGCCGTACTCGGGCTGCTCAACGTGAGCGTGTTCTTCGCCCTCGTCTACATCGCGTCCCAGCTGCTTCCGACGAGCGTCGCCTCGACGGTCATGGCGACGTCCCCGCTGACGATGATGCTCATCGCGTGGCCGCTGGTGTCCGAGCGGCCCCGGGCCGCCCATCTGGCCGGTGCCGCGATCGGGCTCGCCGGGGTGTGCCTCATGCTGCTCGCGGGGACGGAAACGGTGCACGTGGGAGGAGTCCTGGCCTCGGCCGCCGCGATGGTGATGTCGTCCTTCGGATACATCCTGACCAAGCGGTGGAGTTCCGATGTCGATGTGCTCGCCTCGACCACCTGGCAGCTCGTCGCCGGCGGTCTCTTCCTCCTCCCGGCCGCCGCGGTGGTGGAGGGTCCTCCGCCCGCGGTCTCCATGCCGACGCTCCTCGCGTTCGCCTACGTGGCCCTGGTCGCCACCGCACTCGCCTTCGTCGCCTGGTTCGCCGGGCTGCGGCACCTCCCCGCGGGCACCGTCGGTCTGATCGGCCTCCTCAACCCCGCGACCGGCGTCCTGCTCGGCACCGTGATTGCCGGTGAGGCGCTGACCGTCCACCAGCTATGCGGACTCATCCTGGTCCTGTCCGGAGTAGCACTCGGCCGCCCCGTACGCGCCAAGCGACGCGGCGACCATCAGGTGACCACTCATCCCGTGCCGGACGGACGGCCCGCACCAGAGCCCGCCTCCCGCGAACACTGATGGATGCTCGTGATTCCGCACCCGCTGTTCAGCGCAGCTCATGTTCTCTCTCCTCAGAGGACGCATTCGAGCACGTCTCGACCGGTTCGAGCCGGACGCGGAAATGCCGGAGGACGGGGGCCTGCTCGGTGATGCGGTAGCCGTGGACCTTGCCGGGGTCTGCGGCGATCCGCGCGAGGACGTCGCCGACGTGGTCGAGGTGCCCGCGCGTGTACACCCTGCGCGGCAGGGCGAGCCGGACCAGTTCGTGCGGCGCGCTTGAGATCGGTTCACCGTGCTCGTCTTCCCGCCCCAGATACAGCGAGCCCAGTTCGACGGAACGGATGCCGCCTTCCAGGTAGAGCCGGCAGGCGAGCGCCTGGCCCGGGAAGCGGTGCGCGGGGATGTGCGCCAGCAGGCGTCCGGCGTTGAGGTAGATGGCGTGCAGGCCAGGCGGTTCGACGATGCCGACCCCCGCGGCGCGGGCGCGCGCGGCCAGATGGGCGGCGGCGTGCTCGCGGGACGCGAGGTAGGCGGGGTCGAGCACCTCGGACAGCCCGACCGCCATCATGTCCATGTCGCGGCCCGCCAGCCCCCCGTACGTGGGGAATCCCTCGGTGGCGATCAGGAGCGGCTCGCACTGCCGGGCGAGCGCGCTGTCGCGCAGTCCCAGGAACCCTCCGATGTGGACGATGCCGTCCTTCTTGCCGCTCAGCAGGCAGCCGTCGGCCAGCCGGAAAGCCTCCTGCGCGACCTGGCGGGGAGTCCTGCCGCGGTAGGCGGCCTCTCGCCGGGTGACCAGCCAGGCGTTCTCGGCGAACCGCGCCGCGTCCAGGAACAGCGGGACGCCGTGGCGGCGGCACACCGCGGCGGTCTCGGTGAGGTTGGCCATGGAGACCGGCTGGCCGCCGCATCCATTGTTCGTGATCGTCATCAGCACCAGCGCGACGCGGGACGCCTCCGGGCCGTCGAGGACGGTTCGCAGCGCCGCGAGGTCGATGTCGCCCTTGAACGGTGCGGTGCCGTCCAGGTCCCGCGACTGGGGGCATGGGAGGTCGCGGGCCTGCCCGCCGGTGAGCTCCACATTGGCGCGGGTCGTGTCGAAATGCGTGTTGCTGAGGGTGATCTTGCCGGGCCCCACCAGGGTGGAGAACAGGACGCGTTCGGCGGCGCGGCCCTGGTGGACCGGCAGGATGTGCGGATAGGACGTCAGCTCCCGGGCCGCGTCGCGGAAGCGGTGGAAGGACCCTGACCCGGCGTAGGACTCGTCGGCCGCCATCGCCGCCGCCAGCTGGCCGGCCGACAGGGCTCCGGTGCCCGAATCCGTGAGGAGGTCGATGGTGACCTCGTCGGCGCGCAGGTCGAACAGGTTGTAGTGCACCCGGCGCAGGGCCGTCTCGCGTTGCGGCCGGGTCGTGTGCGGCAGGGGTTCGACGGCCTTGATGCGGTACGGCTCCATCGGCCCGGTCACCCGCCGACCATCGTGGGCCCCGGTTCACCGAGTCCGGCGGCGTTCCGGCGAGGGGGCTTGACCCCGTACGCCTCTGAGGACAGGTAGACCGTCACGCGAGGCGGGCACCGGTCGGCATGGGTCAGCGTCAGGTAGGCGATCAGCCCCACACCGGCGTCCAGTGGGCGGGACGTCATGCCGGCCAGCGCCCGGTCCAAGGGCCGGCCGTCGATGCCGTGCCGGTGCAGTGCGGCCACCGCGCGGTCCCTGGCCTGGTGGTCGTCATTCACGTAGTCCCGCACGGGGACGTGCAAGGAGTAGCCGCTGGGCCGGTCGGGGAATGCCCGCGTGAAGGAGAAGCAGGAGACGAGCGGTCGTCGTCGGAGCCGGCGCCCGGCGGCGACGAGGTCGACGAACTCCTCCACCCGGCCGGGGTGGTCTCCCGGCACGGCGCGGGAGACGGCGGCGGCCTCGGCGGCGGAGAACTCCCGGTGCGTCGCGTAGACCTTGACCCGGGGAGCGGGCCAATCTCCCAGGTCCAGCGCGAAGAACAGGAAGCCGTCGGAGTATCGCCGCAGCGCGGGGAACGCGTCCCCGTACCCCAGGCGGGCGAGCGCCTCGGCCACGGTGTCGGCCGAGCGGCCCGGGCCGTTCGCCGCCGGGTTCAGATAGACCTTCGCCCGGGGGCGGCCGGCCGGGAACTCCAGGGCCAGCCACATCGCGAACGGCCCGTGCGGGGCGGCGGGAAAGAAGAGGTCGGCGAGCAAGCTCAGGCGGTCGCATGACAGGACGCCGCGTTCGGCCAGCCGCTCGGCCACCCGGCGCCCGACGCGGCCGCTCCGGGCCATGTCGTCGGTGTAGCCGGGCTCCAGCAGCACCCGCGGGACCGGCGGCGCGCCGGGTGTGAAGGCCAGCGAGAACTCCGCCGGCGAATGGTCGTCGGACACGAGGCTCCGCGCAGGCGGCGGATCCAGCAGGGAGAACCGCGTGAGCGGTCCCGCCGCGGTGTCCAGCAGAGACCGGGCCGCGTCCCCGGCGGTTCCGGCCGCCTCGCACAGCTCCGCCAGCTGCCGCTTCAGATGCTCGCCGAGCCGGGGCTCGGTGCCGCCCGGCGAGCACTCACCGTCCCGGGGCACGGGACCTCCCAGGTCATGGGCCGGGCCGCTGCCCGGTACGGGGTCGCGCCGCCCTGTCGTCCCGCCGGCGTGCTGGGCGGGGACGCCGGCGGCCGGCGCGCTCTTCGGTGTCACAGGGCGACGATGGCCGGGCGGGCTGTCACGCCGGTCGCCCGGCGGTCACGCGCCGGTCACCTCCCGCCGGCGCCCAGGCGGAGCGGCGGAGATCTCGTCTGTCACGGCCAGCACCAGGCCGGCGACGTCCTCGGCGGTGTCGCCGCGGCTCCAGGCGTCCGCGTACGAATCCTCGGCCAGCGCGCCGCGGACCAGCCGCACGGTCTCGGCGTGCGCGGCCTGGAACGGCGATAGGCCGATCATCGCGACCCCCGTCGCCGTGCGCATCCGGTGCGCGGCGCCCAGCAGCACGGCCGCGTGCCGGTGGTGCCCGACGGCGGCGGCGGTCCACGCCAGGGCCTCCACGTCCCACACCGGCCCCCACTCGTCCTCGACGGCGCGCTGCCGGACGACGGCGTCCCGCAGGAGCGGCAGGGCGCGGACGGGGTCGCCGTGCCGCAGCTCGGCGAGCCCCCCGGACCACAGCGCCCAGGACTCGAGCCATTCGGCCCGCGCGGTCTCGGCGTCCGTGCGGAAGACGTCGCAGGCGTGGAAGGCGGCGTCCCGGCCGCCGAGGAAGACGGCGGACATGGCCCAGAACATGGTGGCCATGAGGGCGTCGCCCGGCCGGCCCTCCGCCCGGAACCCCTCCCGGGCATGGGCCAGCCTGCCGAGTGACACCGGGTCGCTCTGGATGAGCAGGGCGTGCACGCCCTCGATGTAGGCGGACTCGGGCGAGCCGGGGCCGACCTCCGCGCGGCACGCCGCCATGGCCGCGGGCACCGCCGCCCGGTCCCCCTGCACGATCACCAGGAAGGCCCGCATCGCCGCCGCGTGTGCCCTCACCCCCGGCGGCGGCCGGTCCGGCCGTGCCGACAGCCGCTCCAGCCAGTGGCGGCCCTCCCCGATGGTGCCGCTGAAGAACCACGACCGCGCCCGGATGAGCTGGACCGCGATCTCCAGGCCGAGGCCGGCGTGCTCGGGGTCACCGCCGCAGAACTCCAGGGCGGCGCGGAGGTCGGGCAGTTCGCGGCGCAGCCGGCGCAACCAGGCGATCTCGTCCGGGCCGCACCACCCGGCGGCGGCGCGCACCGCGAGGTCACGGTAGTGCCGGCAGTGCCGGAGCCGGATCTCCGCCTGGCCGCCCCGCTCCCGGAGGCGCTGCCACCCGTACCCGCGGATGGTCTCCAGCAGGCGGTAGCGGGTCCTGCCATCGCTGTCGTCGCCCGCCAGCACGATCGACTTGTTGACCAGGCCCGCGAGCAGATCCATCACCTCGTCGCGGGCGACGCCCTCGCCCGTGCAGACCGCCTCGGCGGCCTCCAGGTCGAACCCGCCCGCGAAGACCGACAGGCGCGCCCACAGCAGCCGCTCGCCGGCCGTGCAGAGTTCGTGGCTCCAGTCCACCACGCCGCCCAGCGTCTGCCGGTAACGGCCGCCGCCGCCGGTGCGGGGCATCGCGAGCAGCCGGAAGCGGTCGTCCAGGCGGTCGAGGATCTCCGCGACGCCGAGCGAGCCGAGCCGCACCGCCGCCAGCTCGATGGCGAGCGGGATGCCGTCCAGGCGGCGGCACAGCTGAACGACCGCGTCCCGGTTGCGGCTCGTGACGGCGAAGCCCGGCGCGCACGCGGTGGCCCGGTCGGCGAGGAGGCGGACGGCCTCGGCACAGCCGGCCGCCCCGGCAGCGCCGTCCCGCTCGCCGCCCTCCTCATCCGGGACGGCGAGGCCCGGCACCACGAGCACGTGCTCGCCCGGCACCCCGAGCCGCTCCCGGCTCGTCGCGAGGATCCGCAGGCCCGGGGCCGCCCGCAGCAGCCGCAGCGCCAGCGCGGCGACGGCCTGGACCAGGTGCTCGCAGTTGTCGAGGACGAGGAGCACGCGCCGGTCGCGCAGGTGATCGGCCACCGCGTCGGCCGGGGCGCGCGCCGACTGGTCGCGCAGGCCGAGCGACTCGGCGACCGTCCGGTCCAGCTGCTCGGCATCGGTCCGCGGCGCGAGGACGGCCAGGTCGGCGAGCCACGCCCCGTCGGGGAACGACGCGGCGGCTTCGGCCGCGACCCGCAGCGCCAGCCGCGTCTTGCCCACGCCGCCGACCCCGGTCAGTGTGACGAGCCGGGCGCTCCCGAGCGTCCGCCGCGCCTCCGCGAGCGGGCCTTCGCGCCCGACGAAGGTGGTCGTCTCGGCCGGCAGGTTTCCCCGCCGGTGCTCTCGCGGCCCCGCGCCCGGGCCGGCCGCCGGGCGGAGCTCGGGGGCCGCGGCCAGGATCCGCCGGTGGAGGTCCTGCAGCTCCGCTCCCGGATCGATGCCCAGCTCGTCCGCGAGCAGCGCGGCGACCGTGCGGTAGCACTCCAGCGCCTCACCCTGCCGGCCGCTCTGGTAGAGCGCCCGCATGCGCTGGGCCCAGAAGCGCTCGCGCAGCGGATGCGTCCCGATGAGGTTGCGCAGTTCCGGCAGCACGTGGGCGGCGCGGCCCAGCGCCAGGTCGGCGTCGATGCTCAGCTCCAGCGCGTCCAGGCGCTGTTCGGTCAGGGTGGGGAGGACGTCCTGCAGCAGGTCGGGCGGCAGATCCGACAGGGGCGCGCCCCGCCACAGCTCGAGCGCCTGCCGCAGCAGGACCGCCGCGCGGTCGGCCGCGCCCGCCTCCAGCTCGGCGCGCCCCTGGCGGACGAGCACGCCGAACCGGTGCAGATCGAGGGCGTCCGGCTCGACTTCGGCCAGGTATCCCCGGGGGTGGGTCAGCACGATCTCGGGCCCGCCCTCACCGAGCGCGCGCCGCAACCGCAGGACGTAGTTCTGCAGGGTGTTCCGGGTCTGCGCCGGCGGCTTCTCGCCCCACAACCGGCCCACCAGCGTGTCGACGGGCACGACGTGACCGGCGTCCACGAGCAGGGCGGCCAGCAGGAGACGGAGCTTGGCCGCGCCGATGGGCAGCGGCACCCCGTCCCGCCGGACCTCCAGGGGCCCGAGCACCCCGAACTCGTGCCGCGCCCGCATCACACGATGGTAAACGATCCGCCATGGTGTCGTCACGGAACGTGACCGTGCCGGGCCGCCCTGGACCGAGCCGGCATGAGGGCGAGCCGTCATCCGCCGCCGAGGGGGACCGTCACCCCGCGGGAGAACATCGAGTCGTGCAGGTCGATCGCCTTCAGCCTCGTGCCGCGGGGGACGTCGTAGATGAGCGTTCCCTTGACCGCGTTCCCCGGGTTGATCTGCTGGAGGAAGGACTTGGTGTCCTGCCCGGACCACATCGACGCCTCGGGGTCGGCCTCGAACTCGCGGTTCCTGGTGTCGATGAGCGTCTGGTTGTGGTGGGTGAATCTGCGGGCCTCGTCGCCGATGTTCTTCACCGTCACATGGATGAAGACGAACTGTCCCTGGGCGGTGTCGCCGACGTACTCGTTGCCGACCTTCTTCACGCCCTTCCTCACCTTCGTGACAGTGAAGGCGAACTTGCCGTCCCGGTATTCGCGGCCGATGCCGCTCGTGATCTTCTTGGGCCGCTTCTCGTCCTTGGCCTTCTTCTCGCCGGCGTCGCCGCCCGCCGGCGCGGAGGCCGCGGGGGAGTCGCCGGACGTGGCCGCCGGGTCGGCGGCGCCGCCGCTGGAAGCCACGATCGCCCCGCACGACACCATCAGGAACAGCGTGGCCGCGCCCCCGATGGCGCCGTAGAGGCAGCCGCCGCCGCGACGCTTCCGCGGTGGCACGGCGTACGGGGGCATCGGCGGGCCGGGACTGTGGTAGGCGTGCGGGCCGTGCTGGTCGGGGTTCATCTCTTTCTCCCAGGAGTTCAGGCGGCGATGCCGCCGGTGCCGTGCCACGCGTGCAGGAACGCCTCTACGAGGCCCTCGGCGCGGGCGGTGGAGTCGAAGGTCTCGGTGGCGCGGCGCCGGGCGATGGACGCCAGGGAGTCCGCGGTCTCGTTGAGCGGGTGGCCGGAGTGGCCCCGGACGTGTTCCAGCCGCAGCCCGGGCCGTCCAACGACCTGCCGGGCCAGCCGGACAAGCGAGGGGTCCGCGCCGGAACGGCGGGGCCGCACGTCGTAGCCGTCCGGCAGCAGGCCGGTGTCGCCGCGCCGCCACGCGCGCAGGAATCGCAGCGCCGACAGGCTGTCGACGAGGAGCACCAGGTCGCGGCCGTCCTCGACGCGGTCGAGCAGCAGGCCCACGGCCCGCAGTTCGCTGACCAGCACCCGGCGGGGCCCGGTCGGGTCCTGCGGGCCGAACGTCCAGCCCCGCATGCCCCAGCGGCCGTCGCTGACGACGTAGCCGACCCCGCAGGTGCCCCGCTTCCAGCTCGCGTCGGTCGCGGCGACCAGCGGTCCCGGAAGTCCGCTCCAGCCGGGTACCTGCCCCTGCGCCGGGGCCCGCCCGTCGCGCCGTGCCGGACGCGGCGGCATCTGCGGGCACGTCGCGGGGTGCCGCCCGGCGCCGATGTAGTGCTCGGCCTCGCCGAGGAGCATGTCCGCGATCGCGTCGTCGCCGTGCCGGACGGCGGCGAAGCACAGCCACAGCAGCCGCCGCGCGACCCCGCAGCAGCCGCACCACGCGGCGCGGGTCGCGCAGGCCCGCAGGCGCTGGGTCCGCTCGGCGAGGCCGGGGGGCGTCCGCCGCTGCGCGTCGTCGAACTCGCGCAGGGACATCGTCGGCACGTGCATCGTCATCAACTCCGCTGCTCTCAGGGGGATGCGGATCGCTGTACACAGAAAACCACAGATCGAGCTGTGAACGCAATCAACCTGTAAATAGTCATGCGCTTCTGTGTGTGATGGCGAGGGTCGGGCTGTGCTGGTGAATCAGATCAACCGCTGGAAGGCGCTAGGCTGAGATCACGGATGCCTGTCCGCTGATGGGAGTGCCGGTGTCGAACGATGCGACGGTGACCGCGGCCGATATCGCACGGCTGGCCGCGGTCGGCCGCGCCGCGGTGAGCAACTGGCGCCGCCGGCACGACGACTTCCCCCAGCCCGTCGGCGGGACGGCGGTCAGCCCGACGTTCTCCCTCGCCGAAGTCGAGGCGTGGCTCCGCGGCCAGGGCAAACTCGCCGACTCGCCGGTCCGGGAACGCGTCTGGCAGACCCTCCGCGGCGCCGCCTACGGGGACGTCGAACTCGCCGACGTCCTCACCTTCGCGGGCGCCTACCTCCTCTACCTGCGCGCCGATCCCGGCCACTGGCGCGACCTGTCGTCCGCCCCTGACGAGAAGATCGCCGAAGCCCTTCCCGCCGCCGTCCGCGCCCATACCGACCTGTTGCCGGACGCCCTGCCCGCCGACCCGCCCCGCCCGTCCGGGCCCTCTCCCAGCTCGTGGACGAACTGGGCGTCGCGGAGACCTTCGAGTTCCTCCGCACCCGCTACCTGGAGCACCACAGCCGCCGCGTCTACCTCACGCCCGAACCCGTCGTCCGGCTGATGCTCGACCTCGGCGGCCCCGCGCGCACCCTCCTCGACCCCGCCTGCGGCACCGGCGCCTACCTCGGCATGGCGAACGACCGGTTCAAGGACGTCGAGGAGCTCCTCGGGCAGGAGATCGACGACACGACCGCGCGGATGTCGGCCGTCCAGCTCGCGCTGCGCGGCGCCCCCGCCGAGATCCACTCCGGCGACTCGCTCCTCGCCGACGCCTTCGCCGGCCGGACGGTCGACCTGGTGGTCACCAACCCGCCGTTCAACGACCGGGGGTGGGGCTACGAGCAGCTGACCGGCGACCCACGCTGGGAGTACGGGCTACCACCCCGCATGGAGTCGGAGCTCGCGTGGCTGCAACACGGCCTCGCCCACGTCCGTCCCGGCGGTGCCGTCGTGATGCTCATGCCTCCTGCCGTCGCGAACCGCCGTTCCGGACGCCGCGTCCGCGCCGAGCTGCTCCGCAGGGGCGCGCTGAGGGCGGTCATCGGCCTGCCGGCCGGCGCGGTGCCGAACATGGCCGTCGCGCTCACCGTGTGGGTTCTGCGCCGTCCGTCCCCTGGTGACCAGCCCCCGGACGACGTCCTCATGGTCGACACGTCGGCCGATCCCGCCGACTTCGAGAAGGTCGCCCTCAACGCCTGGAGGAAGTACCTCAAGGGCAAGGACGACGGCACCGACTCCAGCGTCGTCGTGCGCATCATCGATCTGCTGGACGACGAGGTGGACCTCACCCCTGCGCGATACCTTCCGCAACGAAGCGCCCCCACGTCGGAGGGGTCGTTCACCGTCGCACGTGAACTGCTGTCAGCGAAGGCCGAAGAGCTCCAGCGGACGGCCGCCGAACTGTCGTTCCTCACCCAGTCCGAGGCACGCGATGACGTCCCGATGACGACGATCGGGGAGCTGGCCAAGGCGGGTGTACTGGACGTCCTGCGCGGCCCTACCAAGGTGAAGACCGGCGAGGGGGACGTCCCCGTCCTGACCCTCGAAGACCTGGCCGAACACAGAGCCCCTAGGGCGACCGCAGCGGAGACCCCGGACGACCTCCGTCTCCGCACTGGCGACATCGCCGTTTCTCTGGCCGCCCGATATCCCGCAGTGCGCGTCATCACCGAGGACGGCGCCATCCTTGGCCCCGGACTGGCCGTCGTCCGGGTCGACCCGTCCCGCAGTGACCCCGACTTCGTCGCCGGCTGGCTCCTGCTGGGCGCGCAGGGCGCCCGCCTACGCAGCTCGACCTCGTCCGCCCGATTCGACCTCCGCCGCTCCCGCCTGCCCCGCCTTCCCCTGGACGAACAGGCCGAACTGGGCCGCGCCTTCCGCAAGCTGAGCACGCTGCAGACCACCCTCCGCGAAACCTACGAAGCCGGCACGAAAGTCCTCCGCCTCGGCCTCGAAGAACTCGCCACCGGCACCCTCCGCCCCCCGAGCTGACC
>NZ_SMKB01000129.1:0-20631 GCF_004348575.1 Actinomadura sp. 7K534 | reverse complement strand
GGCCAGGGGAGGTGGCGCGGGTGCGGTGCGGTGGGATGCCCTAGTCGGTTATTGGTTTGCGGGGAGTTCGAAGTCGGTTTTGGCGAGTTCTTCGATGTTGACGTCTTTGAAGGTGACGACACGCACGTTCTTGACGAAGCGGGCGGGGCGGTACATGTCCCAGACCCAGGCGTCCTGCATCGTGACCTCGAAGAAGGTCTCGCCGTTCTCGGTGGTGCGGACCTGGAGGTCGACCGAATTGGTGAGGTAGAACCTGCGCTCGGTTTCGACGACGTAGGCGAAGAGCCCGAGAACGTCGCGGTACTCGCGATAGAGCTGCAGCTCCATCTCGGTCTCGTACTTCTCGAGATCTTCGGCGCTCACGCTCGTGCCCCTTCCGTGCGGTCCTCGCCGGGGATCTCCCCTTCGGTCTCCTCCATCAGCTCCACCTCTCCATTGTTACGCAGGGCACGGCCGACGTTGACGTAGGAGAAGCGATGTTCCGGACAAGGTCCGTGCGCGGCGAGCGCTCTGCCGTGCGCCTTGGTCACGTATCCCTTGTGGAGGTCGAATCCGTACTCCGGGTAGCGCTCATGAAGATTCACCATGATCCGGTCTCGGGTGACCTTCGCGACGATCGAGGCCGCCGCAACACAGGCCGCGACCTGGTCGCCTTTGATCATCGCAAGCCCGGGGACGCTCAGGCCGGGGACCGGGAATCCGTCACTGAGCACATAGGCGGGCTGCTCATCAAGGGCGGCGAGGGCCCGCCGCATCCCCGTCACGTTGCAGCGGTGGAGGCCGAGCCGGTCGATGTCGTGGCACGGGATGACCACCGCGCTCCACGCCTGCGCGCGTTCGGTGATCTCGGCGTACAGTTCCTCGCGGCGCGCGGGAGTGAGCAGCTTGGAGTCGGTGAGTCCGTCGATCCTGCGCCGTCCGCCGCGAAGCATCACCGCCGCCACGACCAGCGGACCCGCGCACGCTCCCCGTCCGGCCTCGTCGACGCCCGCCACCGGGCTGAACCCGGCGTGCTCCAGGGCACGCTCATACCGATGCATCCCGGCGTCGCGGCGCGGCGTGAAACGAAGCGGACGACCTTTCATGCAACGCAGCGTACGTCCCGACGGCACCTGCCGCTCCGGAACTTCCCTTCCCGCTTAAGGTGCGCTCGCGTTGGTGAGCGGCGGTCGGGGTTTCTTGTAGTGGCGGCGGCGGAGGTAGGCGAGAGGGAGGGTGCAGAGGACGCCCAGGGCATAGGGGGTGGCGGGGAGTGCGGCTGCGGCCGGCGCTGCCAGACCGCGCTGCTTGAAGGTGTCGGGGATCGGGAGGGTGCCGGCGCGGTCCAGGGGCCAGACGATGACGAAGGCGCGGCCGATGACGCGGTCGACGGGAATGGTGCCGCCGCCGGGGTCGCCGCGGTGGGAGCGCGAGTCGTAGGAGAGTTCGCGATGGTCGCCCATGACCCAGAGCTGGCCCGGCTTCACCGTGATGTCGAACGGGTCGTTGGACGGCTTGTTCCGCTCGTTCGTGATCGGGTCGGTGTAGAGGTAGGAGCCCTCGTCCAGCGGGACGCCGTTGACGGTGACCCGCCCCTGCGCGTCGCAGCACTTCACGCGGTCGCCGGGGATGCCGATGACGCGCTTGATGTAGTCCTTCTCGTTGGGCGCTACACCGAAGGCCGTGCCGATCGCGCGCAGCACCTTGGAGACGGGGTTGCCGGGCTCGTCCACCTGGATCTCGGGGTCCCAGGAGTCGAGGCCGTTGAAGACGATGACGTCACCGCGGGCGACGTCACGCGTGTGGTAGACGATCTTGTTGACGAGGACCCGGTCGCCGACCTGGAGGGTGTTCTCCATGGAGCCGGACGGGATGTAGAAGGCCTGCACCGCGAACGCCTTGATGACCAGGGCCAGGACGACGGCGACCACGATGAGGATCGGGAGCTCTTTCCAGAACGAGCCCTGCTTCTTCTCTTCCTTCTTGCCGTCGTCCTCGGAGTCGTCGCCCGTCTCCTCGGCCGAGTCCACAGGCTCCTTCTCCTCGGGCACCGCGCCCTCGGCTTCGGATCGCACGTCTCTCCGATCGTCCTCGTCAGTCATCAGAGCGAAAGCCTAGCGGCGTGGGCCCCGCGGGACGCCTCCCGTGGGCGTGTCGCCGGGGTTCAAGGCGGACTTCCTCCTCCGGAACCGGCAACGCCCCGGTCACCGTTACGGGTTCCCGGGGCGTCGTGGTTCATCAGCTCATGTTGTCCTGTTCGCGAGCGGGGAGGGGGCTCAGTTCTCCCGCTTCTCCTTGATGCGGGCCGCCTTGCCGCGGAGGTTGCGCAGGTAGTAGAGCTTGGCGCGGCGGACGTCGCCGCGGGTGACGACCTCGATCTTGTCGATGGAGGGGCTGTTGATCGGGAACGTCCGCTCGACGCCGACGCTGTAGCTGACCTTCCGGACGGTGAAGGTCTCGCGGGCACCGCCGCCCTGACGCCGGATCACCACGCCCTGGAAGACCTGGATACGGCTCCGGTTACCCTCGGTGACACGCACGTGAACCTTCAGCGTGTCGCCCGGACGGAAGTCCGGGACGTCGGCGCGCATCGCGGCCTTTTCGATCTCCTGGATCAGGGTGTGCATCGCAGAGGTTCCTCATGGTCGAACGCGGGCGTCGAGAGGCCCCGGTGGATCGTACGTGGGGGCGTCGCGCCGCGGAATGTGGTCGTGGGGTGCCGTGCGGTCTGGACGCACGGACGCTCTAGTCTGCCATATCTTCGCCGTCAACCGGAAAACCGGCCTCGCGGAGCACGGCACGATCATGCTTGTCGAGGGCCTCCGGGTCGAGGCGGGCGAGCAGCTCGGGACGGGTCCGCGCGGTCCGGCGGAGCGCCTCGTCCCGTCGCCAGCGGGCGATCGCGCCATGGTGTCCGGACAGGAGGATGTCGGGCACGGGCCGTTCGCGCCAGACCGGGGGCTTGGTGTAGACGGGGCCCTCCAGCAGCGATTCCATGGCGCCGGGCGCGAAGGAGTCGTCGGCGACGGAGTCGGCGTTGCCCAGGACACCGGGCAGGAGCCGACCGATCGCCTCCACCATCACGAGGACCGCGACCTCTCCGCCGGCGAGCACGAAGTCACCGAGGCTGACCTCGTCCACCGGCATGCGGGTGCGGGCCTCCTCGGCGACACGCGAGTCGATGCCTTCGTAGCGGCCGCAGGCGAACACCAGCCACGGCTCGGCGGCGTACCGGACCGCATCGGCCTGCGTGAACGGCCGCCCACTCGGCGTGGGAATGATCAGCCGCGGCGGCCCGAACTCTCCCGCCCCCCGGCCGCCCGCCGTCTCCCCGGAGACCGCACCGCCTGTCGACACACCGCCTGTCGCCGCACCACCGGGCACACCACCGGGCGCCGCACCACCGGCCGACACACCGCCGGGCGCCGCACCACCGGGCGCCGCACCACTGGCCGACACACCGCCGGGCGCCGCACCACCGGGTGACGTGCGGCCGGGCGCGGCACCGCCGGGCGCCGTGCCGCCGGGTGGCGTGCCGCCGGGTGGGGTGGCGCCGGATGGGGTGGCGCCGGGTGAAGCGTTTCCGGCCCGTCCGACGGCTTCACCGCCGGATGCGTCGGTGGTTGCTGCGTTGCCGGAGGCTTCGCCGCCGGAAGGCTCGTTGCTGGATGCCCCACCGGTCGCTGTCGCGTTGCCGGGTCTCCCGCCGGACGTCGTGCCGGGTGCTCCGTTGCCGGGTGCGGTGGGGGGATACGCCGGGTTGAGGGTTTCTGGACGCGAGGATCCCGCGTCAGACGTAGTCGCACCGGACGTAGTCGAAGACAGGAGGCCCGCGGGGGACGCGCCGGAGGCCGGCCGCGGAGAGTTCTCGTCGGCACGGCCGTAGAGCGGCGGGACCAGGGCGTCCAGGGCTTCGCCCCATGGTTCCGGCTTCATGACCATGCCGGGGCCGCCGCCGTACGGGGTGTCGTCCACGGTGCGGTGCCGGTCGTGGGTCCAGTCGCGCAGGTCGTGGACGTGCACGTCGAGGATGCCGGCCCGCCGCGCCTTGCCAAGGAGGGAGATGTCCAGGGCACCGAAGTACTCGGGGAAGATCGTGATGATGTCGAGTCTCATCGGAGTCCTTCCGAGGAAGTCTCCGCTTCGGCACGGAGAAAGGCATCAGCTCCGCAGAGCAGCGAAGACACTCGCGCGCTTAGTCAGGGGGGTCGAGCAGGCCGGGGGGCGGGGTTATCACCAGCCGCCCCCCGGGGACGTCCACTTCGGGGACGATCGCTGCCACGAAGGGGACCAGGCGTTCGCCGGTGGAGCCCCGTACGACCAGGAGGTCCTGGCCGTGGTGGAGGATGTCGGCCACCTCGCCGACGGCGCCGCCGTCGGCGGTCACGACGGTGAGGCCGATCAGTTCCTGGTCGTGGTAGTCGTCCGGGTCGGTGGACGGGGCGATGTCACCGGGGCCGACGACGAGCCAGGTGCCGCGGAGGGCCTCCGCGGCGGACCGGTCGCCGATCCCGGCGAAGCGCACGAGCAGGCGTCCCGAATGCCAGCGGGCGCGCTCGATGGTGAGGGGGCCGGTGGGCGCGGGGTCGGTGTCGATCGTCGTGCCCGCCGCGAACCGGGACTCCGGCTCGTCCGTGCGGACATCGATGGCGACCTCACCGCGGATCCCGTGCGCCCGTCCGATCCGTCCCACCACGAGCGGTTCGCTCATCGGGACGCCACTCAGCGGACCTCGTTGACGTCGAGCAGGTCAACGCGCACGTAGCGGCCCCCGGACAGGGCGCTGATCACGGTGCGCAGGGCCTTGGCGGTACGACCGCTGCGGCCGATGACCTTCCCGAGGTCCTCGGGGTGCACGCGCACCTCGAGGACCCGGCCGCCCCTGATCCGGCGGGCGCGGACCCGGACGTCGTCCGGGTTCTCCACGATCCCGCGGACCAGGTGCTCGAGCGCTTCTTCGAGCACGGTCAGCCCTCGCTCTTAGCTTCGGTGGTCTCGGCGGGCTTCGCCTCGGACTTCTTCGGCTCGGCCTTCTTCTTGCCCTTGGCCGCCGGGGCCGGGGCCGGGGCGTCGCCCATCGACTCCTTGACGGCCGCCTCGAACACGGCCTTCTTGTCGGGCTTGGGCTCGGCGACCTTGAGGGTGCCCTCGGCACCCGGCTCGCCCTTGAACTTCTGCCAGTCGCCGGTGATCTTCAGCAGGTTGAGCACGGGCTCGGTCGGCTGCGCGCCGACGCCGAGCCAGTACTGCGCCCGCTCAGAGTCGATCTTGATGAGGGACGGCTCCTGCTTGGGCTGGTAGAGCCCGATCTCCTCGATGGCGCGCCCGTCACGCTTGGTGCGGGCGTCGGCGACGACGATCCGGTACTGCGGGTTCCGGATCTTCCCCAGACGCTTGAGCTTGATCTTGACTGCCACGGGTGTGGTGTACTCCAGACTTCATTACGGGTGGACGGGCCCGTGCCAGGTGGGGAACACCGGCTCACGGCCGTCCGATGGACTCCGGCCGCGCAGGACGAGAGAGGGCGCCTCGCGGATCCGGGTTTCCAGCAAGCCATTCTGCCAGACGATGGCGGCGAAAGCGCAATCGCACGATGCCGTGTCCGCGACGCGCCCGCCCGAGGGCGGAACGCGCGGTCACTTCTTCTTGCGGCCCTGCAGTTTGCCCAGGTCGGGCATCTGGAAGCCGGGCGGGAGCTGGCCGCCGCCGAGGCCCGGGGGGAGCTGCCCCCCGCCGAGGCCGGGCGGGAGCCCCTGGGGCATCGAGTCGGCCGCGGGCTGCTGGTCGTCCTGGCGGTCCTTCCCCCCGGCGGCGCGCTTGCGCGGGTCGCCGCTGCGCTGCTTGCCCTTCTTGTTCTTGGCCGCCTTCGCCTTGGCCGCCTTCTTCCGTCCGCCCGGCATCCCGGGCATGCCGGGAATGCCCATCCCCCCGGCCATCTGCCGCATCATCTTCTGCGCGTCGAAGAACCGGGTGACCAGGCTGTTGACCTCGCCGACGCCGACGCCGGAACCGCGCGCGATGCGGGCCCGCCGCGAACCGTTGATGATCTTGGGCTGGGCGCGTTCCTGCGGGGTCATCGAGCGGATGATCGCGGCGATGCGGTCCAGGTCCCGGTCGTCGATCCCGCTGATCTGGTCCCGGACCTGCCCCATGCCCGGCATCATGCCGAGCAGGTTCCCGATGGGGCCGAGCTTGCGGATCATCATCATCTGCTCGAGGAAGTCCTCGAGCGTGAAGTCCTCGCCGGAGGCGAACTTCGTGGACATCCGCTCGGCCTGCTCGGCGTCGAACGCCTGCTCGGCCTGCTCGATCAGGGTGAGGATGTCGCCCATGTCGAGGATCCGGCCCGCCATGCGGTCCGGGTGGAAGACGCTGAAGTCCTCCAGCTTCTCCCCCGTCGAGGCGAACATGATCGGCCGGCCGGTGATGTGCCGCACCGACAGCGCCGCGCCGCCGCGGGCGTCGCCGTCGAGCTTGGTGAGGACGACGCCGTCGAAGCCGACCCCGTCCACGAAGGCCTGGGCGGTGTTGACGGCGTCCTGGCCGACCATGGCGTCGACGACGAACAGCACGTCGTCGGGCTGGACGGCGTCGCGGATGTCGATGGCCTGCTGCATCATCTCGGCGTCGATGCCGAGGCGGCCGGCGGTGTCGATGACGACGACGTCGTGCTGGGCCTGCCGCGCGTGGTCGATCGAGCGGCGCGCGACGTCGACCGGGTCGCCGACCCCGTTGCCCGGCTCCGGGGAGAACACCGCGACCCCGGCCCGCTCGCCGACGACCTCGAGCTGCTGGACGGCGTTGGGCCGCTGCAGGTCGGCGGCCACGAGCATCGGGGCGTGGCCCTCCTGCTTCAGCCAGCGGGCGAGCTTGCCGGCGAGGGTGGTCTTGCCCGCGCCCTGCAGGCCCGCGAGCATGATCACGGTGGGCGGGGTCTTGGCGAGCTTGATCCGGCGGGTCTCGCCGCCGAGGATGTTGATGAGCTCCTCGTTGACGATCTTGACGACCTGCTGCGCCGGGTTCAGCGCCTGCGAGACCTCCGCGCCCCGCGCCCGCTCCTTGACCTGCGCGATGAAGTCCTTGACCACCGGCAGCGCGACGTCGGCCTCGAGCAGCGCGATCCGGATCTCCCGGGCCGTGGCGTCGATGTCGGCCTCGGAGAGCCTGCCCTTGCTGCGCAGCGACGAGAAGACCGTCGTCAACCGGTCGGAGAGCGTCTCGAACACGTGTCTGGACCGTCCTTGGAAAGCTTCTGGGATCGCCTATCAGCGTATCGGGTCACCGGCCGAGCCCCACCCGTCTCGCCGAGCCCTTTCCGCGGCCGCCCGGCGGCCGCGGGAGAACGCGCGGGTCAGCGCAGGGACGCGAGGATCCCGGTCCGCACCTCGGCCAGGACGGCGGGGTCCTCCACCGGGCGGCCGTTCTCGTCCACCACGTAGAAGACGTCGACGGCCTCGGCGCCGAGGGTGTCGACCCGGGCCGCGCGGACCCGCAGGCCGCACGCGCCCAGCGCCTGCCCGATCCGCCAGAGCAGCCCGGGGCGGTCGTGGGCGCGGACCTCGACGACGGTGGCGGTGCGGGACGCGTCGTCCACGATCAGCACGCGGGGCGGTGGGACCGTCACGCCCGGGCGCACCCGGGCCGACCTGGCGCGGCGTTCGAGCAGGCCGGCCACGTCGAGCCGGTCGGCGAGCATGCGCCGCAGGTCCGCCTCCAGGCCGGCCGGGTCGGGCGGCGTCCCGTACTCGGGGACGGCGGTGAAGTCCAGGACGGCGGTCCCGGCGGAGTCCTCGGTGGACGAGATCGTGCGGGCGGTCTTCACCGCCAGGCGGTGCAGGGCGAGGACGCCGGCCGCGCGCCACAGCAGGCCGGGGCGGTCGGGCGCGGCGATGGTGATGCGGGAGCCGCTGACGCGGACGGCGCCGCCGTCGTGGCGGACGAGGGCCAGCCGGTCGCGGCCGAGGACGGGGGCGGGCGGCGGTGTCCCGCCGGCCAGCGCGGCGGCGGAGCGGCGGGCGAGTTCGGCGACGAGCCGGGCCTTCCATGCGCCCCAGGCGGCGGGGCCGGTGGCGTTGCCGTCGGCGATCGCGAGGGCGGCGAGCAGCTCGATGATCTCGCGCTCGCGGCCGGGCACCTCGGCGACGGCGGCGGTGACGGTCCGCACGGTGACCGGGTCGTCGATGTCGCGGCGGGTGGCGGTCTCGGGGAGCAGCAGGTGGTGGCGGACGAGCGTCTCCAGCACGCTGACGTCCTCCTCGGGGAAGCCGAGGCGGGCGCCGAGGTCGCGGGCGACGACGGCGCCGCTGGTGGAGTGGTCGCCAGGCCAGCCCTTGCCGATGTCGTGCAGGAGCGCGCCCACGAGGAGCAGGTCAGGCCGGGAGACGTCGCGGGTGAGCGCGGCGGCGCCCGCGGCGGCCTCCACCAGGTGGCGGTCCACGGTGAACCGGTGCACGGGGTTGCGCTGCGGGCGGTTGCGGACGCGTTCCCAGTCGGGCAGCAGCCGGACGACCAGCCCCGCCTGGTCGAGGGCCTCCCACACGCCGATGGCGGCGGGACCGGCGCCGAGCAGCGCGACGAGGGCGTCGCGGGCCTCGGCGGGCCACGGCGCCGCGGGCAGAGCCGCGTTCTCGGCGAGGCGGGAGACCGTGGCGGGGGCGAGCGGAAGGCCCGCCTGCGCCGCGGCGGCGGCGACGCGGAGGACGAGCGCGGGGTCGTCCAGGTCGGCGTTCCGCGCGAGCACGACCTCGCCCTCGTGCTCGACGGCGCCGTCCCCGACGGGACGCCGCTCCACACCGCGCTTTTGACCACCGGCCCGCTGACCACCGGCCCGCTGACCACCGGCCCGCCGGCCCTGGGACGCGGTGAAGCGGTCGACGCGGCGCCACAGGTGGGAGGCCGCGTAGGTGATCGTGCGGGCGGCCTCCGCGATCGAGCGCTGCAGGACGTCCCTGTCCAGCAGGCCGAGGGCGTGCGCGACCGCCTCCTGCTCCTGCAGGACGAGCCGGTCGGTGGACCGGCCGGTGACCTCGTGCAGCGCGTGGCGCACGTCGAGCAGCAGGTCGTGGGCGTCCCGGACCCGCCCGCCGGGAGCGGACGCCACCCAGGACGCGGCGACGGCGTGCATGACGTGGACGTCGCGGAGCCCGCCGCGCGCCTCCTTGAGGTCGGGCTCCAGCAGGAAGGCCAGCTCGCCCTGCCCGTCCCAGCGCTCGCGGCACATCGCCGACAGGTCGGCCAGCCGGACGGGCGCGTCGGCGCGCCAGTCGGCGAGGACCGCGGCGCGCAGTTCGTCGGCGAGCGCGTGCGCGCCCGCGATCCGGCGCGCCGACAGCAGCCCGAGCGCGGCCTTCAGGTCGCCGCGCGCGACGGTGCGGGCCTCGTGGACGGTGCGGACCGAGTGGTCGAGTCGCAGCCCGGAGTCCCAGACCGGGTACCAGATCCGGTCGGCGATCTCGGCGATGTCGGCCCGGCCGCGGTGCAGCAGGACGAGGTCGAGGTCGCCGCCGGGGGTCAGGTCGCGGCGGCCGTGGCTGCCGACCGCGATCAGCGCCACGTCGTCCGGGGTGCCGCCGGCCGTGAGGAGGGAGCCCAGCCAGCGGTCCAGTTCCGCGGCGCGGGAGGCCCGCGCCGCCGCGAGGGCGGCACGGGCGGTTCCCGCCCCGTCCGCCCCGGTACCGCCCGGTCCTGCCGGGCGGTCTCCGGGGCGCGGGGTGGCGAGGGTCACCGGGACGCCTACAGGGCTTCCGGCCCGGTCTCGCCGGTGCGGACGCGGACGACCGTGTCGACGGGAACGGCCCAGACCTTGCCGTCGCCGATCTTGTCCGTGCGGGCCGCCTTGACGATCACGTCGATGATGTCGTCGGCGTCCGCGGAGTCGACGAGGACCTCGATCCGCAGCTTGGGCACCAGGTCGACCTGGTACTCGGCGCCGCGGTAGACCTCGGTGTGCCCCTTCTGCCGGCCGTAGCCGCTGGCCTCGCTGACCGTGAGGCCCTTGACGCCGAAGGTCTCCAGCGCCTTCTTGACCTCGTCCAGCTTGAACGGCTTGATGACCGCCGTGATGAGCTTCATCCCTACGCCTCCACCTTCTTCGCCGCGCCCTCGGGCTTGTCAGCGTCCCCGCCGGCCGGGGCGGGCGCGGCGGCCGCGGCCAGCGTCGCACCGGAACCGCCGCCCGTCCGGATGGTGCCGAAGTCGTAGGCGGTCTCGGCGTGCGCCGTGCTGTCGAGGCCGGCGGCCTCGTCGTCCTCGCTGACCCGGAAGCCCATCACCAGGTCGATGATCTTGGCGATGATGTAGGTCGCCACGAACGAGTAGGCGAGGGTCGCCACGACCGCGATCGCCTGCTTGCCGAGCAGCGACGCGCCGCCCCCGGCGAACAGGCCGTCGGCGCCGCCCTCGTTGACGGCCGTGGTGGCCAGCAGCCCGATGAGCAGGGCGCCGACGATGCCGCCGACCATGTGGACGCCGACCACGTCGAGCGCGTCGTCGTAGCCGAGCTTGTACTTGAGGCTGACCGCGAACGCGCAGACTGCACCGGCGACGAGGCCGATCGCGATGGACCCGAGCGGGGTCACGAACGCGCAGGCCGGGGTGATCGCGACGAGCCCGGCGACGATGCCGGACGCGAGGCCGAGCGTGGTGGACGAGCCGTCCCGCAGCTTCTCCACGACGATCCAGGCGAACGCGGCGGCACAGGTCGCGCCGATGGTGTTGATGAACGCGATGCCCGCGATCTCGTTGGCGGCCCCGGCCGAGCCGGCGTTGAACCCGAACCAGCCGAACCACAGCAGACCGGCGCCGAGCAGGACGAACGGCAGGTTGTGCGGGCGCATCGGCTCCTTCGGCCAGCCCCGGCGCTTGCCGAGGACGAGCACCAGGGCGAGCGCCGCGACGCCCGCGTTGATGTGGACGACCGTGCCGCCCGCGAAGTCGAGTGCGCCGAGCTCGAAGATCCAGCCGGCCTTGCCGCCCTCCTCGCCGTCCGACCACCACACCCAGTGCGCGATCGGGAAGTAGACGAGCGTCGCCCAGGCCACGGTGAACACGACCCAGGCCCCGAACTTGGCACGGTCCGCAACGGCTCCGCTGATGAGCGCGACCGTGATGATGGCGAACGTGGCCTGGAACGCCACGAACGCCAGCTGCGGGATTCCGGTCCCGTCGTCGGCGGTGGCGACGGTCTCCAGCCCGACCAGCCCCCACTCGCTGAACCCGCCGACGAAGGAGCTGAGCCCACCGCCCGACGTGAAGGCCATGGACCAGCCGTAGGCGATCCACACCATGCCGACGACGGCGATGCTGACGAAGCTCATCATCATCATGTTGAGCACGCTCTTGGCCCGGCTCATGCCTCCGTAGAAGAAGGCCAGGCCCGGTGTCATCAGCAGAACGAGCGCCGCGCTCGTCAGGATCCACGCGGTGTTACCGCTATCGATCTTCATCTCTGAGAGAGTCCCTCCTCGCCAGGGAACGTGACTGCTCAGAGACTCTGGCGCGGCCGTTTCACCCGATCGGCTGCTACGTTTCCGCGGTGTGAAAACCGGCCCCGGCGTGTTTCGCCGGTGTTTCTAAATCCTCACATAGCGATTTTTTCGGCAAATGTCAGTCACCGAGGATGGCGTCCACGAACGCCTCCGGCTCGAACGGCGCGAGATCGTCGGGGCCCTCGCCGAGCCCGACGAGCTTCACCGGGACGCCGAGCTCCCGCTGCACCTGGACGACGATGCCGCCCTTCGCGGTGCCGTCCAGCTTGGTCAGGACCACGCCGGTGACGTTGACGACCTCGGCGAACACACGGGCCTGCTGCATGCCGTTCTGCCCGGTCGTGGCGTCCAGGACGAGCAGGACCTCGTCGACCGTGGCCTGCTTCTCCACGACGCGCTTGACCTTGCCCAGCTCGTCCATCAGCCCGGTCTTGGTGTGCAGCCGCCCGGCGGTGTCGACGATCACGACGTTGACCTTGCTGTCGATGCCCTGCTTGACCGCGTCGAACGCGACGCTCGCGGGGTCGGCGCCCTCCTCCTTGCGGACGACCTGCGCCCCCACGCGGCTCGCCCACGTCTCCAGCTGGTCCGCGGCGGCGGCGCGGAAGGTGTCCGCCGCGCCGAGCAGCACGGTCTTGCCGTCCCCGACGAGGACGCGGCCGAGCTTGCCGCACGTCGTGGTCTTGCCGGTGCCGTTGACGCCGACGACCAGCAGCACCGCGGGACGGTCCCCCGCCGTCTCCGTCTTCAGGGAGCGGTCCAGATCCGGGCCGATCTGCTTGACCAGCTCCTCCTTGAGCAGCTCCCGGACCTCGCCCACCTCGCGGGTCCCGAGCACCTGCACCCGCGTCCGCAGGTCGTCGGTGATCTGCCGGGCCACGGCCGCGCCCATGTCCGCGGTGATCAGGGTGTCCTCGATCTCCTCCCAGGCGTCATCGTCGAGCGTCTCGCGCGACAGGAGCCCGAGGAGGGTCTTCCCGAACGTGTTCTGGGAGCGGGCGAGCCGGGCGCGCAGCCGCACCAGCCGGCCCACGCCGGGCGGCGGCTTCTCGATCTCGACCGTGGGCCGCGGCGCCGGAACCTCCGTCGGCGGCGCCCGCTCGATCGTGGGGGCGCCCGCGTCCCCCTCCTCGGCGACGGTCGCGCCGCCCGTCCGCTCCGCGGGGCGTTCGGCGGGCGGACGCGGCCTTCCACGACGGGGCCGCAGCAGCACGACGCCGCCGACGATCAGAGCGACGGCGGCCAGCGCGGCGATGACGATCAGATATTCCATAGCGCTCCCAGTTTTCCAGAGTGTGTCGCCCAGGAGGTGGCCCCCCTGCTAGCCCAGGGGGGCGACCCCCTTAAACCCCCCGTGCCGCACGACCCGTGGCCCGGGTGGGGTCGTCTCCAAAAGAGGGAGTGACCCGGCCAGAAACCATAGAACCCCGTCACGAGCCGGTCGAACGTCATACCGATGCGGTCCGGCGGGGATGGGCTCAGGCCGGGTCGTTGGCAGGTTTGTCCATCAGGGTGTTGGCCAGGGGACGGGAGTCGAAACTCGTTCCGCGTTCTCCCACTCGTCGACGTTGCGCAGGAGGGCCTCCAGGTAGGAGCGGAGGTGGGTGCGGTAGACGTCGCTGTAGGTGCGGAGGTAGGCGATCTCGCGTTCCATCGCTCGGCGCTGGTCGTCCGGCTGGGCGTCGGCGTCGGGTGAGGGTGGCGGCGGGTGTTCGCGGACGGCCGCGTCGGCGACTGCGGCGGCCTTGCGGTGGGCGTCCTCCAGCATGTGCTCGGCGCGGCCCCTGGCGTCGGACAGGATCGCCTCGCGCTGCAGCCTGGCCTCGTGGGCCAGTTCGCGGGTGTAGCGCTCGGCGTCCGCCACGTACAGGTCGGCGGTCTGCTGGGCCTGCGAGAGGATTCGGACAGCCTGGAAATGGGCGTCCTCCGGGGCCATGACGCCCTGGGCGCCCTTGGCCGCCTGGGCGCGCAGCCGGTTGACCTCCTCGGCGAGGGCCGCCTGGTCGGTGAAGATCTGGACGAGTTGCCGCTCGACGTAGGCCAGGAAGTTGCGGACCTGTTCCTCGTCGTACCCGCGGCGGCCGAGGGCGGCCCGGGCGAAGACCACCGACCGCAGTTCGCCCGGGGTCAGCCGCGCGCCCTCGGAGACGACGGGAAGGTTCGGGGGGTTCAACGCGCTCACCTCTGTGCGTCAGCGAAGGTTTCCAGCCGGATGCGATCACGCGGCACGCCGAGCCGCGCCAGCTGCTCGACCGTGTGCCCGACCATCGCGGACGGCCCGCACACGTAGGCGTCGTGGCCGTCCCAGGGGCCGTGCCCGGCCACGATGTCGGACAGGTTCCCGTGCTCGACGTCGCCGCCGCCCGCCCGGCCCCCGGACTGGAGCCGCGCGGTGAAGCCGTGGCCGCCGGACTCGTCCGACACGGCGGGCACGACGGTGAGCCAGGGGAACTCGCCGGCCAGTTTGGTCAGGTCCTCCAGGTCGTACAGGCCGTCCCTGGTGCGGGCGCCGAAGAACAGGTGCACCCGCGGCGGGTCGGAGCGGAGCGAGATCTGCTCCAGGATCGCCTTGAGCGGGGCCAGGCCGGTGCTGCCCGCGACGAGCAGGACGTCCCTGCCGGACGACTCGTCGAGGGTGAGCGTGCCGACCGGGGCGCCCATGCGGACCCGGTCGCCGGTCTCGGTGCCCCGCACCAGGACGGGGCTCACCGGGCCGCCGTCCACGAGCCGGACGTGGAAGTCCACGGTGTGGTCGGGGCGGGGGGCGTTCGCCATCGAGTAGTACCGCCAGTGCCGCAGCCGGGACGGCACCTCCAGCGCGACCGACTGGCCGGGCCGGTAGGGCAGCGGCCGGTCCGGCTGGACGCGCAGGACGCAGATGTCGAAGCGGCGCCGCTCGACCGCGATGACCTGGCCGTTCCACCAGGCGGGGCTGTTCAGCGCGTCCTCGTCGGCGGCTTCCAGCATGACCTTGGCGACGAGGCCGTAGGCGGCGTTCCAGTCGCTCTCGACGTCGTCGGTCCAGTCGGGGCCGCTGAAGTGCCGGAGGGTGGCGATGAGGCTGGCGCCCACGTGCGGGTAGTGCTCGGAGACGATGCCGAACCTGCGGTGGTCGCGGCCGAGCTGCTGGAGGAACGGGACGAGCGCGGGCAGGTCGTCCGCCTGGGAGACGATGTGCCCGAGGGCGCGCAGCAGCTTGTCGCGCTGCCCGCGCATGCCGATCGGGAACATGTCGCGCAGGTGGGGGTTGCGGACGAACAGGTCGGAGTAGAAGAACAGGGCGACCGCGTCCCCCTGCTCGGCGACCCGGTCGAAGCTCGTTTTCAGGCGTAGGGCGTCCATATCGGATCAGGAGACGGCCACGGCCTCCGTCATGACCTTCGCGACGAGGCCGTAGGCGGCCGTCCAGTCGCGTTCGAGGTCCTCGTTCCACTCGGGGCCGCTGAAGTGGGCGAGGGTGGCCAGGAGGCTGGCGCCCACCGGGGCGTAGTGGACTTCGGTGACGCCGAACCCGTGGTGGTGCCGGCCGAGATCACGCAGGAACGGGACGAGCGTGTCGGGGTCGTCGACCGACGAGACGATCTGGGCGAGCGCGGCGAGCAGGACCTCGTGCTGCTTCGCCATGGCCACCGGGAACATCGACCGCAGCCCCGGTTCGCGTGCGAAAAGATCGGCGTAGAAATATTCGGCGACCTCGATGCCGTTCGCGCCCACGAGGGCGAAATTGTCCTTGAGTTTCTGGGGGTCCACGCGCATCACCTTCCGCATTCTCCGTACCGAACGGTGTTCGCCCGGTGGGGAAGCCGGAGAACCACGGTGCACATGGGTAGTGGATGCGTTCGGCCCCCCACAAGCCCGTCAGCGTCGCCACAGGGTCACGGTCGGTGCACACCTTGCCGGCACTCACCCGATAACCGGCGCGAATGCGAAGTAACCAACGCGTTATTTGCTAGGAAAAATCATGCGGCAGCACATCTCGCGTCCGCCCGAAATGTGAACACTGATGAGGTGTCACGTTCCAAGGAACTGGTGACCATTATTTTGATTATGTGAAATTCTCGCGCACCGCCCCGGCCACCACCGCGTCCCCGCACCGACCCGAACCGCCGCGATCGCGTCCGAAGGCAGGTCCCGAGCCTGCGAGGAACCTGATCGCGCAGCGAGCCCCCAGGGCGAGACGGAGCGATGCAGCGATCGCACGCAAGGCCCGCCGAAGGGAAGGCCTCTAGGGCCTGACCGCCAAGGGCAATGCAATAGGCACCGCGATCAGTCCCTCAATCGCTGGCTTACCACCTGGGTGACGCCGTCGTTGCGCATGCTGACGCCGTAGAGGGCGTCGGCGCCCTCCATGGTGCGCTTCTGGTGGGTGATCACGATCAGCTGGGACGCCTCGCGCAGCTCCTCGAAGACGGTGAGGAGCCGCTGCGTGTTGGTGTCGTCCAGCGCGGCCTCGACCTCGTCCAGGACGTAGAACGGCGACGGGCGGGCCTTGAAGACGGCGACGAGGAACGCGATCGCGACCAGGGACCGCTCGCCGCCCGACAGCAGCGACAGCCGCTTGACCTTCTTGCCCGGCGGGCGGGCGGAGACCTCGACGCCGGTCGCGAGCATGTCGCCGGGCTCGGTCAGCGACAGGCTGCCCTCCCCGCCGGGGAACAGCCGTGCGAAGATCCGCTCGAACTCGCGGGCGGTGTCGTCGTAGGCGGCGCCGAAGACCTCCTGGACGCGGTCGTCCACCTCCTTGACGAGGCCGAGGAGCTCCCGCTGGGTCTTCTTCAGGTCCTCCAGCTGCGAGGTGAGGAACGCGTGCCGCTCCTCCAGCGCGGCGAACTCCTCCAGCGCGAGCGGGTTGACCTTGCCGAGCTGGTTGAGCTGCCGTTCGGCGATCCTGGCGCGCTTCTCCTGGACGGTCCGGTCGTACGGGGCGGGCTGGGCGTCCTCCCCCTTGTCCGGGTCGGGCGGCACGGGCTGGTCGGGCCCGTACTCCGAGACCAGCGACTCGACCTCCAGGCCGAACTCGTCCAGCGCCCGCTGCTCGTACTGCTCCAGGCGGAGCCGCTGCTCGGCGCGGGCGACCTCGTTGCCGTGGACGACGTTGACGAGGCGTTCGAGGGTCGCCGACAGCTCGCGGACCTGGGTGCGGACGACCTTCAGCTCGGCCTCGCGGGCGGCCTTGGCCTGTTCGGCGGCCTCCCGCCGGCGGACGGCCGCGGCCAGGGAATGCTCGATGCGCTCCAGGGCCGTCCTGGCGCCCCGGTGGACGGCCTTGGCGACCCTGGCCTGCTCCTCGCGCCGGGCGCGGCGCTGGGCAGCGCGGGCGCGTTCCTCGCGTTCGCGGCGGGCGCCGCGTTCGAGGGCGTCGGCGCGTCCGGCGATGGCCTGGACGCGCTCCTCGGCGGTGCGGACGGAGAGGCGCGCCTCCATCTCGACGGCGCGGAGTTCCTGGCAGCGGGCGTTCAGCTCCTCGCGGGCCTCCGTGTCGTGGCCCGCCTCTTCGGCGACCTCGGCGGCCTCCTCCGACTCGGCGAGCCGCATGGCGAGTTCCTCGGCCGCCTCGGTATCGCGCTCCAGGGACTCGTTAGCCGCGTCAAGGGCCTTGGTCAGCCGCTCCGCCTCCCCCCTGGCGGCGCGCACGTCGGCCTCCAGGCGGGCGGCGCGCTGGGCCTCCCGCGCGGCCTGCGCATCGAACTCGCGCAAGCGCGCGCGGACCCGGTCGAGCTCCGCCTGTGCCTGATTGACGCCTGACTGGGCCTCGTTGGCGGCGGCCTCTGCGGCCTCCACCGCCGTCTGGGCCGCGTGCTCACGCTCCATGGAGGCCGTGAGGTCGCCGGCCGCGACACCGGCCGCCGTCTCGGCCGCGGCCAGGTCTTCGGTGGCCTCGTCCAGCGTCGCGCGCATCTGCAGAAGGCTCTGCGCTCCGGCCGCCGCGCCGCCCTGCGCCCAGTGCGCGCCGACGAGCTCACCGTCACGGGTGACGGCGCGCAGCGAGGGCTCCCTGCGGACCAAGGCGGCGGCGGACGGAACGTCGTCCACGACGGCCACATCACGCAGCAGGTGCTCGATCGCGGGACGCACGCCGTCCGGGACGGTGACGGCGTCGGCCGCGTAGTCGATGCCGGGGAGGCGGCTGGACGCGGCGGCCGCTCCCCCGCCGACGAGGAGCCCGGCCCGTCCGGAGTCGCGGGAGCGCAGCAGCGCGAGCGCGGCCTCGGCCGTGTCCAGGGAGCCGACCGCGATGGCCTCGGCCGCGTTGCCGAGCGCGGCGGCGATCGCCGTCTCGTAGCCGGGCCGGACGTTCAGCAGCGACGCGACCGTGCCGAGGACGCCGTCGAGCGAGCCGTCCGCGCCCGCGGCCAGCAGGGTCTCCCCGCCGTCGGCGGCACTGGCCAGCGTCAGGCCGAGGGCCTCGATTCGGGCCTGCAGCGCCGCGACCTTCTTCTGCGCGGCCTGGTCCGCCGACCTAGCCGAACCCACTGCCGAGCGCGCCTCCTTGAGCGCGCGGCGCGGGCCCTCCAGCGCCGCGCGCGCCGACTCGGCGGCGTCCTTGGCGGTGGCGAGCGCCTCCTGGGCCGCCTCGTGCTCGGCGGCGAGCTCCGGGTCCTCCACGACCTCGGCCTCGAACGCCTCGAACTCGGCCTGCGCGGCCTCGGCGCGCTGCTCGGCCTCCTCGCGCGCGTCCGCGAGCCGCCCGATCTCCGACCGCCCGGCGGCGGCCTTGCTGCGCAGCGCCTCGACGCGGCCGCGCAGCCGGGCGAGTTCCTCGCGCCGGTCGGCGGCGGCGCGGGCGGCGGCCTGCAGCCGCCGCTCCTCGGCGGCCAGCGCCTCCTCGGCGCCCGACCGCTCCTCGACGGCCGCGGAGAGCCCGTCCTGGGCCTCCTCCAGCGCCGCCCGGAGCATCTCCTCCTGCTCGCGGATCTCCGCGGCCTCGCGCTCCATGTCCTCGGGATCGCGGCCGCGGCGCTCCTCCTCGCGCGCTTCCGCGGCGTTGCGGTGCCGCTCGGCCGCGAGGTCGGCGACGCCCCGCAGCCGCTCCTTCAGCGCCGACAGCCGGAACCAGGTGTCCTGCACCTGCGCGAGCCGGGGGGCCTGCTCGGCCTCCTCGGCCTCCAGGACGCGCTCGCGCTCCTGCGCCTCGTTCAGCGCCCGCTCGGTCTCGGTGCGGCGCTCCCGGATCGCGGCCTCGTCCGCGGCCTCCTGCTCCAGCCTCGTCCGCAGCGTGACCAGGTCGTCGGCCAGCAGCCGCAGCCGGGCGTCGCGGAGGTCGGCCTGGATGACGGCGGCCCTGCGGGCGATCTCGGCCTGCTTGCCCAGCGGCTTCAGCTGCCGCCGCAGTTCACCGGTGAGGTCCTGGACGCGGGTGAGGTTCCCCTGCATCGCGTCGAGCTTGCGGAGCGCCTTCTCCTTGCGCTTGCGGTGCTTCAGGACGCCGGCCGCCTCCTCGATCACCGCGCGGCGCCCCTCCGGGCCCGAGTGCAGGACGCGGTCGAGCTGCCCCTGCCCGATGATGACGTGCATCTCGCGGCCGATGCCGGAGTCGGAGAGCAGCTCCTGGATGTCCAGCAGCCGGCACGGGTCGCCGTTGATCGCGTACTCGCTGCTGCCGGACCGGAACATCAGCCGGCTGATCGTGACCTCGGTGTAGTCGATCGGGAGGGCGCCGTCGGTGTTGTCGATCGTGAGCACCACCTCCGCGCGGCCGAGCGGCGCCCGGTTGGCGGTCCCGGCGAAGATGACGTCCTCCATCTTGCCGCCGCGCAGGGACTTGGCGCCCTGCTCCCCCATGACCCAGGCCAGGGCGTCGACGACGTTGGACTTGCCCGAGCCGTTCGGCCCGACGACGGCGGTGATGCCCGGCTCGAACTTCAGCGTGGTGGACGACGCGAAGGACTTGAAGCCGCGCAGCGTCAGATTCTTCAAGTACACGCGCTCGCCGTCCTCCTGGAATGTCCGTCGGCACCGCCCGCGACCACCGGCGCGGCTCCTGCGCGCCGCCCCCTGCCCGTGGCCCTACCAGGCGCAACGACGTCCGGGACGGGGGCCGGCGACGCCGTGTTCGTTATACATCGGCCGCGGCCGGCCCGCGGGCGGGACGCGCGGGCGGCGACACGGATTCGGGTCACGACGGCCACGAACCACCGGATGCCCCAAATCCGGACAATTGTCACACACGCCATCTATTCGGACAGGATGAATGTGTACCGAAGTTTGCCCGAATCCTGACCGTCCCGCACACACCAGCCCGAGGGTAACACCGCCCCCGGTCTCGGCTCCCGACTTCACCGTCACGCATGGTGGCAATGGGAGGGACCTCGACGGTCGCGACCGCGGTCGAAGGCAGGTCAGCGGGGATGCGGAAAGCCCGATCGCGCCCCGGGCCCTTGGGCGGGCCGGAGCGAGGCGGCGATCACGAGCGGCGCCCGCTCCGGGGAGGGCCTGCACGGCCCCGCCGCCGAGGGCGCTGCGGTATGTACCTGCTTCTCAACGCTACAGGGACGCCGGATAGCGGCGTCCCTGTTCAGGAATAAGGCGCTGATCAGGTCAGCGCCGGTTCACGGTCCTTCACCGCAAGGGACATCACATCGTCGTCCGGAGCCGTCGCGAGCGCGTCGTTCTCTGCCTGAAGCCGTACGAGCTCGGCTTCCAGATCACGTACGCGCTGTTGAAGGCGCCGCATCTCCGCGACCATCCGGGGGTCGGGACCGCCGACGTGGCCGAGTAGAGCCTTCGCCATGACTAAGGGTCCTCCACGCTGAGTAACCAGCAGGGATCGCGCACGAGAAACAGCTGAAGTCGGTGCGCGTATCGTCTAGAGTCGCACCGGCCGGTGTCCTGGTCAAGACGCACATCACAGGCCGGTAACAACCTTCCACTACTAGTTTAGCAGGTATAAACCGGAACTCCCTACCCGGTCACCTCTCGTGGAAACCGGGACCCTCTCCGCGCGGCTCGCTCCAGCGCTCCACCACGCCCGTGACCTTGCCGGGCCTGCCGGGCAGTCCGGCCGGGGAGTCGCCTTTCAGCAGGTCGAGCAGTTTCCGGCACTCCGCACGGGGACCTTCCACGACGACTTCGACGCGCCCGTCGGCAAGGTTGGTCGCGCTGCCGGCGAGGCCGAGCTCCAGCGCCCGCGCCCGCACCCACCAGCTGCTGTCTCTTATACAAATGT
>NZ_SMKB01000128.1:0-20663 GCF_004348575.1 Actinomadura sp. 7K534 | reverse complement strand
GCGGGGGGCTGGGCGGGAGGCTGCGCCGACGCGGCCTCGGGTGCCTCCGGCGTGTACGGGAACGGCGGCGGCGCCGGGATGTCGGTCGACGTCGCCATGGGAACGACCACCGTGTGCGACGGCTCTTCACCGGAGTCGGCCCTGGTGCGGTCGCTGATGGTGCGGTCGACCATCTGGGTTTCGGAGTCGTCCGTCGCGGCCCCCTGGGAAGAGGACTCCTCCGGGGCTTCCTGCCCGGAGCCGGTGCCGGCTTCTCCGGGGCCGTCCTCCTCCGGATCGTCGCCGGGAAGCAGCGAGGCGGGCGACGACGGCTGTTCGCTCAGCCACTGCGGCGGCGGAGGGGCCGGAGCCGGCTGCCCGGGTTCGGGACGCTCCACCGCGTGGTCGTCATCCGGCTTTCCGGTTGCAGTCACACCCGCTCTCCCAGCATCCGGTATATGGACGTGTCTCCGCGCATCCGCGGTCAATCAGCGATGATAGCGGCGCATAAAGGGACGGAACCCGCTCAGCGACTCCGGCCCGCGGTGGCGCAGGTCGCGCCCGAACAGTGGGTCAGCGCGTACAGCAGGTCGGAGAGGTGCCGGCGCCGCTGCTCTGGCAGCGTCCCCACGATGTTGTTCATCTCCTGGGGGTCGCGGGTGCGGTCGTAGAACTCGCGTTCCCCGTTCGCGTACTCCACGTAGAGCAGCTCGTCCGTGCGGAGCGCGTTGTAGGTCGTCGGGGCGCCGGGGGCGGAGTCCTGGCGGTCCGGGTCCTCGGCGGACGGGGGCGGCTTGACGTGCTCGATCAGCGCACTCTGCCGCCAGTCCGGCGGCGCGGCGCCGCGCAGGAACGGCACGAGCGACCGGCCGTCGGTCGCCGGCGGCGGCCGCAGCCCGGCGAGGTCCAGGAACGTCGGCGCCAGATCGGTGTTCTGCGCGGGCCGCCCGACCTGGTGGCCGGCGGGAACACCGGGGCCGACGACCAGGAACGGGACGCGGACGTCGCTGTCGTACGGCGTCATCTTGCCCCCGGCCAGCCTGTGCTCTCCCATGTGGAAGCCGTTGTCGGAGCCGAAGACCACGTAGGTGTCGCGGTCGCGGCCGAGCTCCTTCAGGGTTGTCCGGATCCGGCCGACCATCTCGTCCACCGACTGGACCATGCGGACGCGGTCGCGGTAGCCCTCGTCGATGCGGCGGATCGCGGGCGGGCCCAGCCGCGGACGCGACCGCAGCCACGACGGCTTGTCGCGGAGGTCGGCCTCGTTGAACGACGGCGCCCGCGGCGCCTTGAGCCCGCCGAACAGCCCGGCGTGCCGCGGCGCGGGGACGAACGGCCCGTGCGGCGCGAACGTCGAGATCTCGACGAAGAACGGCTGCGACGACCCGGCGGCCCGCTTGATGAACTCGACGCCCTTGTTCGCCAGGACGTCGGTCAGGTAGTCCTGCGGCCTCCGCCCATAGCGGACGAGGCGGCCGTTCTCGTTCAGGTTGTAGTCGTACTCGCCGTAGCCGTTGCCGGCGACGTACCACTCGGTCCACCCCGGCGGGACGTACGGCGCCGTCCCGCCCTGGGTGTCGTTCGGGTGGTAGCCGTTCATGTACTTCCCGAGCAGCGCGGTGCGGTATCCGGCCTTCTCCAGGTACGGCGCGAACGACTCCTGCTCGTTGCCCTTCTCCTTGAAGACGTGGAAGCCGCCGTCGGGCGGGAAGTTGGTGCGGACCCCCGTGTTGTGCGGGTACCTGCCGGTGAAGATCGTGGCGCGGGACGTGCAGCACAGCGAGTCCGCCACGATGAAGTTGCGGAAGGTGAGCCCGTCCCGCTCCATCCGGAGGACCTCGGGCATGTGCGCGACGAGGTTCCAGGAGAGGTCGTCGGTGAGGACGAACACGATGTTCGGCCTCTTCGGGGCCGGGCTCCGCTCAGCGGCGCCGGACGGTCCCCCCGGCTGGAGGAAGCAGCCGCTCGCCCCGAGGGCCGCGACCAGGCAGAGGACGGCCGCGAACCGCCGATGTCGGATCAACGTCCGCCTCTCCTCCGTGCCGCCGGTCCCGGCAAAGCCTAACCACCGTCCGGGCGATTCGCGTATGAGGGATCGTTCGCCGTCCGATGACGGTTATTGGCATGATCGGGGTGCTATGACGAGTACGGGCGGGCATTCGCGGACGCTGCTGACCCTGGCGCCGCTGGTCACCGGGGCCGCGATCAGCGCGCTGGTGGCGCTGGTCGTCGGGCTCGCCGTCTCGTGCGGGCCGGCTCCGGGCGGGACGGGCGCGGCGGCGGCGCAGGGGTCCGCGCGGCCGTCCGGGCCGCCGCTGCCGAGTCCCGCGGGCGCGCCGGCGCCGATCGACCCGCCCGGCTACTCGCCCGTCGAGCCGGTGATCGCCACCTCGTTCGCCGACCCCACGGTGATCAAGGCGGGCGGCACCTACTTCGCGTACGGCACGAACAACGCGGACGCCACGATGCCGGTCGCGACGGCCGCCTCGCCGACCGGGCCGTGGCGGCTGGCGCGGGGCGACGGCCTCGCCCACCTCCCGGCATGGGCCACCGAGGGGTGGACGTGGGCGCCCGAGGTCGTCCCGCCGAGCGGGGGGAGCGGCTCGTACGTCCTCTACTTCTCCGCCCGCCGCAGGGACAGCAAGCACCAGTGCATCGGCGCGGCCACGGCGTCCTCACCGGCGGGACCGTTCATCCCGCTGCGGGGCGGGCCGCTGGTGTGCCCGCTGAACCTGGGCGGCGCGATCGACGCGGCGTCCTACATCGAGGAGGACGGCACCCGTTACCTGCTCTACAAGACCGACGGCCGGGCCACGGCGGCGATCCACCTCGTCAGGCTGAACCCGGACGGGCTGAGCCTGACCGGGGCGCCGAAGCAGATCATGGGCCGCGGCCCGGGGGAGCCGGCCCTCGTGGAGGCCCCGGACCTCGTGCGGCGGGGCGGCGAGTACGTGCTGTTCTACTCGGCCGGCTGGTACTTCAAGCCGAACTACCAGACTCGCTACGCGGTGGCGTCGTCGATCGAGGGGCCGTACGAGAAGGCCCCGGCGCCGCTGCAGTCCACCGGCGGGTACCGGCGGAAGATCGAGGGGCCGGGCAGCGCCGACGTCCTCGCCGGCGAGGGCGGCGACCACCTGGTGTTCCACGGCATCCTCGACTACCACGGCGGTTCGCAGGTGACCCGCGGCATGTACGTCGCCCGGCTCGGGTGGGACGGGGCGCGGCCCGCCGTCCAGGGCGTCCCGGTCCGGTACGAGGCGGAGCGGACGCGGCTGAACGGCTGCGCTTCGGCGATACCCCGGGGGCACGCGTCGGGCGGCGCCGCCGTCGGCCCGTTCGTCCGCCCCGGCTGCCGGGTGGACGTGCACGTGTTCGCGCCCGCCGCCGGCCGCTACTCGCTGAGCGCGCACTACGCCAACCGCTCCGGGCAGGACTCCGATCTCGAACTGTCGGTGAACGGCCGTGCCGCGACGTCGCTGCGGCTGCCCGCCGCGAAGGGCGCCGGATGGCAGTCCGCGGCGGCGGAGGTCGAGCTGACCGCGGGCTGGAACACCTTCGGCCTGCGGAGCCTGGGCGGCGGCCTGGGAGAGGTCGACTACTTCGAACTCCGGTAGGGACCGGTCCGCTCGAACAGGGTGAGCCAGCCGCCCGTGAAGTCCCAGGTCCCGGCCCTCCGCCAGGGGCCGCCGTCCTGCACCGCCCGCTTCCGCCGCTCGACGACGGGGCCGTGCGGTTCGAGGCCGCGATGGTTCATCACCCACACCCTGTCCACGTCGGCGAGCTTCGGCGCCAGGTTGCGGGGGTACACGTCGCGGCCGCCGAGATTGGCCGCGGTCACCGGGTCAACGCGCATGCTGACGTCGCGGAGGCGGCCGAAGACGCCGGGGTAGGCGGCGGCGTTCCACCGCACGACGCCCCCCAGGTAGACGATGGCGTCCCCCTGGCGGGCGTGCGCGCGGATCACCTCGGCCGCCGTGCGCGTGTCGTCCGGCCGGCTCTCCCGCTCGCGGATGTAGCCGTGATCGTCGAGGGACGGGACCACGAGCGCCGCCATGGCCGCGGCCATGACCGCCGCCCGGACGGCGCGGCGCCGCCCCGCGGCGAGCAGTCCGGCCAGGCCCGCCCCGACGAGCAGCGCGACGGCGGGCAGGCAGAAGGTCGTGTACCGGAAGTAGAAGATCGGGTCGCCGACGAGGGAGTAGCCGAGGAGCAGGACGGCCGGCACGACGAGCCACGGCAGCGCGACGGCGGCCGGCGAGGGCGAGACGCGGGGACGGGAGCCGGCGGCTCCGGCGCGCTGCGCCCGGTCGCCCGCCACGACGCCGATCACCGCCAGCGCAGCCACCGGCGCGACGAGCGAACGTCCTCCGGACAGGAACTGCATCTGTGTCCACACCACGTTCCAGGACGGCTCCGGGAGCCACTGAACCTGGTCCTTCTGGTCACGGGCGAGCAGCGCGAACGGCAGCAGCAGCGCCGTCGCCGCTCCGGCGGCCGCCAGCCAACCGGCCGCCGGCCGAGCCCCGGGCCGGGCCAGCAGCAGCGTGACGCCGTGCGCCGCCACCAGCAGGACGCCGTGCAGATGCATCAGGCCCAGCAGCGCGACGGCGGGAGCGTAGGCCGCGAACCACCGCCACCGGTGCCGCTCGTCACCGTCGACCGCGCGGACGAACAGGTACGTCGCCAGCACCGCCAGCGCCGCGGTCATCGCGTAGGAGCGCCCCTCCTGCGCCCACCTCGTCGTCTGGACGCCCACCGCCCACGCGAACCCGGCCAGGAGGCCCGCCGAGGTCCCGAGCCTGTTCCGGCCGATGACCGTGATGCCCGCCGCCGCGGCGGCCATCGCGAGCGCGCTCGGGAACCGCAGTGCGACCTCGCCCGTGCCGAACACCGCGACCCACGGCTTCATGAGCACGTAGTAGAGGGCGTGCACGAGGTCCTTGTCGTGGAAGACGCGCAGCATGTCGCCGTACGAGCGCGTGGTCATGGTGACCGTGGCGGCCTCGTCGAGCCAGAGTGACGGGGTTCCGATGCTGATCAGTGTGACGACGAGCGTCAGCGCGGCGGGGACGAGCGGCAGAACCCACGGGCGGGCCAGAAGGCGCGGCGCGAGCCTCCTACCTGGCGCGCCGGCTCCCGCTGAGCCGGTCCCGTCCGCCTCCCGCCGCGTCGCCGTCATAACCGGGGGACCTCGACTCCGACCTCGCGCAGCAGCGCCGCCGTGGGCCTGGGCCGTCCGGAGATGCCCTTCCCGACACCGCGGGCCATGGCCCGGAAGAGCACCGCCCGGTCCGAGGACGCCGCGAAGGTGCGGGCCCAGCGGCGCAGCGTGGATCCCGCGTACAGGACGCGTTCCCCCGGAGCCAGCCCGGGGCTTCCCGTGAACAGCCAGATCTTGTTGCGGACCTCGTAGAAGAAGCGGTCGCCCGGGTCGGCGTCCGTACCGCCGAACTCCCGGGTCTTGTGGACCGCGACGCTGTCCGGGCACAGCACGCCGCGGCGGCCGCGCAGCAGCCGGGTGGTGAACTCGAAGTCGTCGTTCCAGAGGAAGTAGTCGGCGACGGGGAGCCCGCGCTCGCGCACCGCGGCCGCGTCCACCAGGACGGACACGAACGACGCCGAGCGGATCGGCACGCAGCCCGCGGCGCGGGCGACGCGGGTCTCGGCGGCCGTCGCGCGGGGCTTCGGGCGCGGCGTGTTCATCGGGTGGTCGCGCCCGTCCGTCCAGACGACACGGCTGGCGGCGAGCGTGGGCGGACCCTCGTCCGCCGTCGTCGCCCGCTCCCTGGCGGCGAGCAGGGCTTCGAGGGCCCCGGGCTCGGGGACGGTGTCGTCGTCCAGCAGCCAGAGCAGGTCGGCGCCGCCGTCCAAAGCACGGGCGATGCCCGCGCCGAATCCCCCTGCTCCGCCCACGTTGCGGGGCAGCGTCAGCAGGTCCGCCTCTGGGAAACGGCCCGCGACCGCCTCCGCGGTGCCGTCCGAGGACGCGTTGTCGATGACGACCACCCGGTCGGGGACGCGGGTCTGCGCCCGCAGCGCGGTCAGCGCCTCGGTCAGGAGGTCGCGCCGGTTGTAGGTGACCACCACGGCCGCGACGCGTGCGCCGCCGCGCCCTGCCGGGCCCGGGGTCACGGGTTGCGCTTCCCGGCGGCGCGGCGGGCGGCGCGCTGGAGCGGCGGGGACGGCGCCGCGGCCGCCTCCAGCAGCCGCCGCAGGTTCTCCTGGACGCCGGCCATCTCGCTCTGCAGGTGGGCGAGCCCGATGCGTTCGTGCGCCAACGTCAGCTCCTCCAGCAGGTGCGCCACGACACCGACGGACGCGGTCGCGATCAGCTCCTCGGGGACGTCCCCGGGGAGCATGAAGGGCCCCGGATCCGGCGCGGACGCCAGCTCGTCGAGGTCGCCGGCCACGTCGTATCCGGAGGCGCGCAGGGACTCGGCCAGTTCCCGGGTCCGCTTCGCCGCCCATTCGTTATGACGCGCGGGAAGGCCCATCCGTGTACGGCCGGCCGCACCGCCGGACCCATCCGGCCCGTAGCCGGTGAGGTGCTCGCGGACCATCCGCTCGTAGTCGCGGCGCAGCGCCGGGCCGATCCGCTCGTTGAGGCGGCGGAGCAGTTCCGCCTCGACCGCCGACAGCGGCCCGCCAGCCGGGATGCCCTCGATGTCGCACACCGCGGCGCCGATGCCGGTCAGGCCGCGGAAGCGGTCCCACAGCACGCGGGGGCTCCCGTCCGGTGGCGGCAGGGTGAGGACGTGGATCCGCTCCTTGGGCACGGCCGAAGCCCACGTCCCCAGGACGCGCACCGGATCGTGCAGCCCCCAGAACATCTCCCCGAACGGCTCCGGCGCGTCGATGCCGCGGGCGACGAGGTCGTCGACGAACCGCTCGAACGTGACCGTGTGGGCGTGCCTGAGCTGCTCCTGCCAGTCCAGGATCAGCTGCCGGCCCAGGTCGTGGGTCGCGAACACCACGTGGACCTCGGCGGGCTCCAGCGCCGCCACGACCCGCGCCACCTGCTGCTCGGTCGCTCCGGCCAGCAGGCCCTGGGAGAGGACGGCCGCGCGGCCGTCCCACTCGCGGATCCGCTGGACGACCCGGTCCCACGCGCCGTCCCAGTCCGGTTCGCGCCGGCCGCCCCAGCTCATCTCGCGCAGGTCCATGACGGCCGCGAAGTGCTCCTGCGGCCCCGCCAGCGGGTAGCAGACGCCGGCGTCGCCGAGCCGCCGCCGGTTCGCCCACAGGGCCCGGGGCAGGAAGGACGTCCCGGCCGCGGGCGCCCCGACGTGCAGGTAGACCGACTTCACCGGCCGCTGGTCCATGGGGGAGCTCATCTCGTTCTCGTCTCTGCGTCGGACCGTTCCGCCCTGTTCTGAATCCTCCGGTAGGCGCCGCGCAGGCGCCGCGCCGCGGGATACCGGTCGCTCGCGCTCTGCACCGCCCGCCGGACGAGGGGGGCGGCGTCGTGCGCGAGCCGGTCCGTGGTGTCCAGCAGGTCGCTGGAGTCCTGCCGGAGCATGTCCAGCTGGTCACCGACCGGCGTCCGCGCGCCCGGCTGCGATCCGGCGCGTTCCTCCTGCTGCCGGACGCGCTCCAGTAGCGCCGCGATGGCGTCTATGCCGGCATCGGCCATCTCGGGCCAGCGCGGCTCGTCGGGAGGCGGCGCGGTCGCCCGCCCGACCGCGGGGCCGGAGGCGGGCAGGGGCATCAGCTCGTACAGGTCGCCCACCACGTCGTAACCGGCCGCGCGCAGCGCCTCGACGGTCTCGATGGACCGCTCGGTCGCCCACGGGACGTGCTCGGCGGGCAGCTCGGTCCGCGTGGCGGACGTCCGCGCCGCCAGCACCTGCTGCGCGAGGAACAGCTTGACGTCCTCGTTGTACTGGTGCCAGCCGACGCGCTCGCCGAGGGCGTGGTTGATCCTCAGCAGGAACTGGGTCTCGGCCAGGCCGAGCGACTGGTTGGCGAACGTCCGGGACAGGTCGTAGTCGTCCGGGACGAGGCCGGTGGCGGCGCAGAAGCGCCGCCAGAGCAGGTCGTGCGGGGCGCCCGGACGCGGCAGCGTCACGACGTGGACGCGTTCGGGCGGCAGGCCGGCGCCCCAGCGGCCGAGGACCGCGACGGGGTCCTGCAGCCCCCAGAACAGCCGCGCGCTCTCGAACGTGCGCCAGTCCCGCCGCCGCAGGGCCGTCACGAACTCCTCGAACGAGCTGGTGAACCGGTTCTTGACGTCCTCCTGCCAGTGCGCCGGGATCTGGCGCCCGAGGTCGCGCACGGTGAAGACCACGTGCACGTCGGCGAAGTCCAGGTCGGCGAGCGCCTCCCGGACGTAGGCGGGCCGGGCGGGCGCGAACAGCTCCTGCGAGATGATCACGTTTCCGGCGAAGTCGCGGGCCTCGTCGACGAGCGCCCGCCACGCCCCGCGGATCCGCGGGTCCGACGCACCGGGGAAGAACGTCCGCCGCAGGTCGAAGGCGGCCCTGACATGGGAGGCGAAGTCCGTACCCGGGTAGAGGACGCCCCGCTCGCGCAACCGCTGCCGGTTGTGCCACAGGACGTGCTGCAGGAACGTCGTACCGCTCTTCGCGGCCCCGACGTGCAGGAAGACCGCGGGCCGCGCACTCGGCGCCGCGCCGCCGGGAGTGGGTGGGGCCACCGCGAACCTTGGATTCCTCCGCCGGTACCGAACGAACGCCGGGTATCTTATCCGCATTCCAGACACCTGGACCGGTCGGTGTTCCCCCGCGCGCCCCGGTCGTTCGCTCCCCCGCACGGATGGATGGTCGCCGTCCAGTGAATGTCGATCTCGTGGTGGCCGGCGCCGGATTCTTCGGGCTCACGGTCGCCGAACGGTGCGCGGCCGAACTCGGCCTGCGCGTGCTGGTGCTCGACCGGCGCGGCCACATCGGCGGCAACGCCTACAGCGAGGCCGAGCCGGAGACGGGCATCGAGGTCCACCGGTACGGCGCGCACCTGTTCCACACCTCGAACGAGCGGGTGTGGGAGTACGCGAACCGCTTCACCGCCTTCACCGGGTACCGGCACCGGGTGTACTCCACGTTCAAGAACCGCGTCTACTCGATGCCGATCAACCTCGGCACCATCTGCGAGTTCTTCGGCCGGGCCTTCACCCCCGACGAGGCGCGGGCGCTGATCGCCGGGCAGGCCGCCGAGGTCACCGCGCCGGCCAACCTGGAGGAGAAGGCGATCTCGCTGATCGGCCGGCCGCTGTACGAGGCGTTCATCCGCGGGTACACCGCGAAGCAGTGGCAGACCGATCCGCGGGAGCTGCCGGCCGAGGTCATCACCCGGCTGCCCGTCCGCTACACCTTCGACAACCGGTACTTCAACGACACCTACGAGGGCCTTCCGGTCGACGGCTACACCGCCTGGCTGGAGCGGATGGCCGACCATCCGCGCATCGAGGTCCGGCTCGGCACCGACTTCTTCGACCTGCGCGACGACGCCGTCGGCAGCGTCCCCGTCGTCTACACCGGGCCGCTGGACCGCTACTTCGACTACGCCGAGGGCGAGCTGGGGTGGCGCACGCTGGACTTCGAGATGGAGGTCAAGCCCACGGGCGACTTCCAGGGCACGCCGGTGATGAACTACGCCGACGAGGACGTCCCCTACACCCGCATCCACGAGTTCCGGCACTTCCATCCCGAGCGCGACCACTACCCGCCGGACCGGACGGTCATCATGCGGGAGTACTCGCGGGCCGCCGCGCGCGACGACGAGCCGTACTACCCGGTCAACACCGCCGCCGACCGCGCCCGCCTGCTCGCCTACCGCGACCTGGCCGCCCGGGAGGACGGCGTGCTCTTCGGCGGGCGGCTCGGCACCTACCGGTACCTCGACATGCACATGGCGATCGCGAGCGCGCTCAGCATGTTCGACAACAAGCTGCGTCCCCATTTCGCCGGGGTCTCGCGTCAAACAAGCGGAGGTGTGGACGAGTGAGCCGACCCGACGAGAGCGGACCCGCCCCGGACGAGCCCGGGGGCGAGCGCGGGGACGGGCGCGGGGAGCTGCGCGTCCTCCAGCGGGTCGTGATGCCCGTGGACCGCGACCTCGACGTCCTCAAGCTCTACGTCGAGGGCGAGATCGCCCGCGGCGCCGAGGCGATCGCCGCGGAGACCGCCGTCGAGGCGGAGCTCCTCGCCGGGCTTGCCGAGGACGTCGGCCGCCGCAGCGTCGTCGTGCCGGTCGGCCGCCGCGTCTCCTTCGCCACCTACTTCAACGCGTTCCCGGCCAGCTACTGGCGCCGCTGGACGTCGGTGGACGAGGTGGTCCTGCGGGTCCGGGCGCGCGGCCAGGCCACCGTCATCGTCTACCGGTCCAGCGCGAAGGGCCACGCCCAGCGCGTCGGCTCCGTGCGGATCGACTCGGCCACGTCCCGCGAGGAGACGTTCCGGCTGACGCTGAGCCCGTTCATCGACGGCGGCTGGTACTGGATGGACGTCCTCGCGGGCGAGACCGAGGCCGTCTTGGAGCGCGCGGACTGGTGCGCCGGCGGGAGCGCGGCCGAAGGCATCAGGCAGGGCCGGGTCAGCCTCGGCATCACCACGTTCAACCGGCCGGAGTTCTGCGTCGACCAGCTCCTGGCGCTCGCCCGCGCTCCCGAGGTGCTCGACATCGTGGACGACATCTACGTCGTCGACCAGGGCACGCAGCGCGTCCGCGACGACGGGAGGTTCGGGCGCGCCGAGTCCGAGCTCGGGCCGCGGCTCCGGCTGATCGAGCAGGGCAACCTCGGCGGCTCCGGCGGCTTCTCCCGGGCGATGGACGAGACGCTGCAGGCGGGCAGGAGCGACTACGTCCTGCTCCTCGACGACGACGTCGTCACCGAGACCGAGGGCGTCCTGCGCGCGGTCGCCTTCGCGGACTTCGCCCGCACCCCCACGATCGTGGGCGGGCACATGTTCAACCTGTTCGCCCGGTCCCAGCTGCACGCCTACGGCGAGACCATCGGCCGGTACCGCTGGTGGTGGGAGGAGGCTCCGCACACCAAGCGGGAGCACGACTTCGCCGTCCCGCCGAGCCTGAACCCCCGCGCGAAGACCAGCTCGGGGAGCCTGCGCCAGACGAAGTGGCTGCACCGCCGGGTGGACGTCGACTACAACGGCTGGTGGATGTGCCTCATCCCCGTCGACGTGGTGCGCAAGGTCGGCCTGTCCATGCCGATGTTCATCAAGTGGGACGACGCCGAGTACTGCGTCCGCGCGGGCGGGGCGGGCTTCCCGACCGTGTCGCTGCCCGGCATGGCGGCGTGGCACGTCCCATGGCAGGACAAGGACGACGGCATCGACTGGCAGGCGTACTTCCACGAGCGCAACCGGCTCGTCACCGCGCTGATGCACTCGCCGTACGAGCGGGGCGGCAACCTCGTCAAGGAGAGCTACATCATCTCGGTCAAGCACGCGCTGGCCATGCAGTACTCGACCGCCGAGCTGATGCTGTCGGCGATCGAGGACGTGCTGAGCGGGCCGGAGCACATGCACGCCGGGATCGCCACGAAGCTGTCCGAGATCATGGCGTTCCGGGCCGCGTTCCCCGACGCCCGCAACCGCGGCAGCCACGAGGAGTTCCCGCAGGTCCGCGCGACCAGGCCGCCCAGGCGGGGACGCGGGTTCAAGCCGCCGCGCGGCACGGTCAACGTCCTCGCCAGCGCGATGCGCGGCACCATCAAGCAGCTGCGTCCCGTCGACCCCGGCGCCCGCGCGAACCCGCAGGCGGTCGTGCCGCACATCGACCGGCACTGGAGCCTGCTGTCGCAGGTCGACAGCGCGCTCGTCTCCTCGGCCGACGGGACGAAGGTCGCCTGGTACCAGCGCGACCCGGAGCGCTTCAGGCGGATCCTCGCCCGGACGTCGCTGCTGCACGCGCGGCTCAGCCGGGAGTGGCCGGAGCTGAGCGGCCGGTACCGGGCGGCCATGGCGGAGCTGGCCGCGCCGGAGGCGTGGCGCACGACGTTCCAGGCCGCCGCGAGCACCGGAGACACCGGGGACACCGCGAGCACCGGGGACGCGGAGGGCGAACGGGCATGACCGTCACGCCCGTCAGCGCGGACGACGGACTCCGCGCGCCCGGCGGCGACGGCGGCCTCCGCCGGACGCTCCAGAACAAGTACCTGCTGCGCCTGCTGGTGCGGCGGGAGCTGCGGGCCCGCTACAAGGGGTCGCTGCTGGGGCTCGGCTGGTCCTACGTGCGGCCCGCGGTGCACTTCTCCGTCTACTTCTTCGTCATCGGCGTCTTCCTCGGCATGGACCGCCAGATCGAGGACTTCCCGATCTACCTGTTCTCCGGGATGGTCCTGGTCCACCTGTTCACCGAGACGCTGCACTCGACGACGCGTTCGGTGACCGGCAACGCGCCGCTCGTGCGCAAGGTCTTCCTGCCGCGGGAGTTGTTCCCTACGGCGTCGGTGCTCGTGTCGCTGGTCCACTTCCTGCCGGGCCTGACGATCCTGCTGGGCGCGGCCGTGGCCGCCGGGTGGCGCCCGTCGCCGGAGGCGTTCGGCGCGGCCGCGCTCGGGTTCGCGATCGTCGCCGTGCTCGGCTTCGGCATCGGCCTGCTGTGCGCGGCCGTCAACGTCCTCTTCCGCGACCTGGAGCAGGCCGTGGACATCCTGATGATCGTCGTCACCTGGTCGGTGCCGATGATCTATCCGTGGACGCACGTCCAGGCGCAGGCGCCCGGCTGGGTCCTGGACGTGTACCTCGCGAACCCGCTCGTCAGCGCCGTGTCCCTGTTCCAGAAGGCGTTCTGGCAGCCCGGAGCCGGCGGGGACTTCGCGTTCCCGCCCGACCTGTACGCCCGCGCGGGCGCCTCCCTGGCGGTCAGCGTGCTCGTGTTCGCCGCGGGCCACGCGGCGTTCGGGCGCATGCAGAAGCGTTTCGCACAGGAGCTGTAGCCGTTGACCCCCTCCATCGTCATCGACCGCGTCACGAAGAACTTCACGCTGCGCCACGCGCGCTCGATCAAGGAGATGAGCGTCCGCGCGTTCCGCGGGCAGAGCCTCTCCGACCGGTTCCGGGCCCTGGACGAGGTGAGCCTCACCGTCCACCAGGGCGAGACCGTCGCGCTGATGGGCCTCAACGGCTCCGGCAAGAGCACGCTGCTCAAGCTCATCTCCGGGGTCATGCAGCCGGACGAGGGGTCGGTGCGCGTCCGGGGCCGCGTCGCCGGGCTGATCGACGTGGGCGCCGGGCTGCACCCCGAGCTGACCGGCCGGGAGAACGTCTTCCTCAACGGCGCGATCCTCGGCATGTCCCGGACGGAGATCGAGCGGAAGTTCGACGCGATCGTCGACTTCTCCGGGGTCGAGCGCTTCCTGGACGACCAGGTGAAGTTCTACTCGTCCGGCATGTTCATGCGGCTGGCGTTCTCGATCGCGGCGCACACCGAGCCGGACGTCTTCCTGATCGACGAGGCCCTCGCCGTCGGCGACCCGCCGTTCCGCGAGAAGTGCCTGGACCGCATCCGCGAGCTGCGCGGCGAGGGCCGCACGATGGTCGTCGTCGCCCACGACATCCGCATGCTCGTCGGGCTCTGCGACCGGGGCGTCACCATGCGGCAGGGCCGGCTGATCTTCGACGGGGACACGGAGGGGGCCGCCCGGCTGGTGCGCGAGGACCGCGCCGCCCGCCGCGCGGCAGGCCGTACGGCGGGCCCGGAGAGGGGCGCCGCGGCCCCCGCCTCCGGGCCCGCCTCCGCGCCCGCCGCGAGGGGCGAGGGCCGTGGATAGGGTGACCCGAGCCGCGGCCGGGGGCCGCGGCCGCACGTGCAGGAACAGGGGAGAGGCGCGGTGTTGACCAAGCAGGAGACCGGATACCCGTTGCTCGACAACGTCCACCGCATCATCGCCGACCGGACGTGCTCGGTGCTGTCCCTCGACATCTTCGACACCGTCCTGTGGCGCCGGGTGCCGCGTCCCACGGACACGTTCGCCCTGCTCGCCTCCCGGTTGCGGGACGCGGGGCTGAGCCCGCCGTGGGTGACGGACGCGACCCTGCGCCGGATGCGGATCGCCGCCGAGCGCGACGCCCGCAGCAGCCGCGACGCGCTCGGCACCGAGGTCTCCCTCTTCGACATCTGGCGCGCCATGCCGGACGGGGTGTTCGGGGCCGCGCCGCTGGAGCGGCTCGTCGAGGCCGAGGTGGGCCTCGAACGCGAGCTGACCGTCGTGGACCTGGACGTCGCCGAGGTCGTGCAGGCCGCCCGGAAGCAGGACGTCCCGGTGGTCCTGGTGTCCGACACCTACTTCACCGAGGAGCAGCTCGCGCGGCTGCTCGACCGCCCGGAGCTGGGGCCGATGGAGGGCGTCCGGATCTTCCGGTCGAACCAGCACGGCACCGACAAGGCGTCCGGGCTCTGGGAGATCGTGCTGCGCGACCTGGGCCGCAGCCCGGAGCAGATCGTCCACATCGGCGACCACGAGATCGCCGACCACGAGGTACCGGCCAGGCTGGGCGTCCGCACCGTCCACTACCGCCGGCTGGACGAGCCGTACCTGGAGGTGCTCGAACGCGAGAAGGAGCCGGTCGAGGCCCTCGGCGACCACGCCCCCGGCCTGGACGAGCGCGACGGCGACTTCGGCCTCACCAGCCTGCGCGCGAAGGCCGTCCACGCGGGCGTCCCGTTCAGCACCTCGGCGCTGGACGTCGCGTACCGGTACGGCGCGGGCGTCCTCGGCCCGGTGCTGACCGGCTTCGCCGAGTGGGCGGCCTGGAAGGCGCACGAGGCCGGGACCCGCCGGCTGTGGTGCTCGATGCGCGAGGGCGAGCTGCTGTCCCGGCTGATCAACGAGGCGGCGCGGGCCCGCGGCTGGGACGTCGAGGCGAAGCCGGTCTGGCTGTCGCGGTTCGTGACGTCGCTGGCCGGTCTCGACCCGTACGACACCGACGCGGTGCACGCCTTCATCCGCACCGGGTACCGGCTGACCGTCCGGCAGGCGCTGGCGGTCCTGGGGCTCCAGCCGGGCGACGTGCCCGGACTCGCGGCCGAGCTGGACACCGTCATCGACAACGGCGACATCGCCGACCGCGTCGCCCGCGCCCTCACCGAGACGCCGCACCTGTGCAACCGGCTCGCGGTGACGGTCACCGCCGTCCGGGAACGCCTGATCAGGTCGCTGCGGGACGCGGGCGCGCTGGACGGGGCGGCGGAGGGCGGACCGGCCGGCGGGGAGCTCACGCTGGTCGACCTCGGCTGGGGCGGCACGATCCAGCGGCTGCTCGCCCGCGCCCTGCACATCGCGCGCATCGACGTCCGGGTGTCCGGGCTGTACCTGGCCACCGACGACCGCGCCGAGCGGGTCTACATGGCCGGGCTGCGCGCCGAGGGGTACCTGGCGCAGGCCGGGCATCCCGCGCACGTCGCGGGCACGGTGACCCGCAGCCCCGAGATCGTGGAGCAGTGCGTCAACGCGCTGTGCGGGTCGCTCGTCGGCTTCACCGAGGACGGCGCCCCGGTCCTGGCGGAGACGTCCGACTCGCCGTCCCAGAACGCCGAGCGCCGCACGGTGCAGGACGGCATCCTGGCGTTCCAGCACACGTGGAACCGGTACGTGGAGGCGTCCGGCGGCGCCTGGCCCGACCTCGCCCGCCCGCGGGCGGCCCGGGAGCGGCTCGCGCGGATCCTGGTGGCCGCGCTGGAGTCGCCCACCCCCGACGAGGCAGCCGTCTTCGGCAACTGGACGCACGAGGACAATTTCGGCTCCTCCGAGGTCACGACCCTGCTGCCCGCCGACCTGGAGCCCGCCGTCCCGTACCTGTCCCCGGGCGACCTCGACGACCTCGGCATGCGCGACTCGTTCTGGCCGGGGCTGATCGCGGCGTCCGACACCGGCCTCGGCGCCATGACGCGGGCCATCGCCGCCGGCGCCATCGACCGGGAGGCGTTCGACCCGGCCGGCGAGCCGTTCGAGACGCGGCTGCGGTACCGGACGTCGGACGACCGGTGGCACGAGCCCGTCCGCCGCCGCGTCAGGATCAACCACAACGGCCTGTCGTTCGCCAGGCTCGCGTTCGAGCACCACGACACGGTCGACATCTCGCTGGCGATCCCCGGGCGTCCCGCGATCGTCCGGGTCGACTGGATCGAGGCCCGGGTGACCGCGGGCGGCCGCCACCGCGAGCACGTGCTGCGCTGGGACAAGCCGGAGGACTTCGTCGGCCTGCACTACGCGGACTGCCGCTACCTCGGCGGCAACCTCATGGAGTTCGACACCTTCTACGCCGCGGTGTGGCTTCCGCTCGCCCGCCGCGCCGGGGTGCCGGCGGTGTCGTCCGGGCAGGTCACCGTCGCGTTCGCGATGCTCCCGCAGTCGATGACCGGCATGGCGCCGCGGATGCCGGTCGACCGGAGGGCCGAGCGGTCCGCCCGGGCCGCGCGGCTCACCGAGCGGCTCCGCGAGGAGTACCGGTCGGCCGGCGTCAAGGGCGTCGCGGCCGGTGCGGGACGAGTGGCCAGGAGGAAGATCGGTGACACCCGATGAGTCCGCGTCCGGGACGAGGCGGGCGGCACACCGGTCAGGGGCCGCGGTGACCGGATCCCCCGCGGATCCGCACGCGCAGGCCCGCGCCGCGCGGGAGCAGCCGCTGCTGCTGCACTCGATGGCGGTCTTCCGGGAGCTGTTCGAAACGATCTTCCGGTGCCGGGAGATCGGCACGGTCATCGAGGTTGGGGTGGAGTCCGGGCAGGTCAGCTCCCTGTACGCCGACCTGGGCGCGACCGTGCACTGCGTGGAACCCGACCCCGGTGAGGAACTGCGCGCCGTCCTCGCCGGCGACCCGAGGCTGAACCTGGTGGAAGGTTCGTCCCCCGCGGTGCTCGCTGAACTTCCGGTGGGCGACCTCTACGTTTTGGACGGCGACCACAATTACTCGGTCGTCCGCGCCGAACTCGCGTGGATCATGGAGCACGCTCCCGGCGCGGTGGTCGTCCTCAACGACCTGCTGTGGCCGTGCGGGCGCCGCGACTTCTACTACCAGCCGTCACCGCTGCCGCCCGCGGACCGGCACCCGGACACCGCGGACGGCCCGACGGTCTGGCACGACGACGTCACACCCGCCGGGTTCGTCGGCGACGGCGCCTTCACGTTCGCCGCGCACGCGGGCGGCGAGCGCAACGGCGTCCTCACCGCCGTGGAGGACGCGCTGGACGAGGCCGGCGGCGGCTGGCGGCTGGAGATCGTCCCGGCCGTGTTCGGATTCGGTGTCCTCGCCCGGACGGATGCACCGGGCACAGCGGACATCTTCGACGCGCTCCGGCCCCTCACGTCCTCCGGGCTCCTCGCGGCCATGGAGAACAACCGGATCGCGCTCTACACCCGCGTCCTGCAACTGCAGTACGAGCTCACGGCCCGCAGGGACGACGCGGACCGGCTCGCCGAGACCGTCGGCGCGCGGCAGCGGGAGATCGCCCGGCTGAAGTCCGAGCTCGACGGTGCGACGGCCGGCAACGCGACCCTGCGGCAGGAATTGGAACGCCTCCGCGCGGCGCCGCCGGCGCCCGTTCGGAGCCAGGATCTGGGCGAGGCCGTGTCGCAGCTGGGGCGGGCGCTGTCGGCCCGCATCCGCGGAAGATCCGGGCCGTTGCGATGACGTCCGCGATCCCCGGTGGCATCTCTGAGAGGGGCATCTGCCAATGACGGACTACGTATCGACCGTGGCCATGCACCAGGACACGTGGGGGACGTTCCTCGAACCGGACCCCGCCCTGGCCGACGTCGAAGACCTCCACGGCGCCCTCGGCATGCGGATCCGGGGCGGTCACCGCGCCGACCTGAAACTCTTCGCCGGCAAGAACACGGTCTTCGACCGGACCGCCGCCCGGATCGAGGGCATGGACCTCGCCTACGAGGACCACTGCAGCGCCCACCACTACTTCGATCTCTTCCGCCGCGTGGAGCAGTGCCACGGAGAGCTGACCCGGCTCGTCGACCTCGGCGTCTACATGGGCGGCTCGTCCATGATCCTCGGGGGCTGCGTGGAGCCGATGGGGCTCGAACTCGACCTCGTCGACGTCAACGCCGCCTACCTGCGCTTCACCCACGAGAGGCTGCGGCGCGCCTTTCCCCGCGCCATGAACCGGGTCCGCATGTTCCAGGGCGACCTGCCGACCTACGCGGCGCGCGTCCTCGATGCCGAGCCGGGGGCACGGACGATGGTCCACCATGACGGCGCGCACCGGTTCGACCAGGTGGTCCGGGATCTGAGCGCGCTGTTCTTCGTCCGCGACCGCGTCCACGGCCTCGCCATCAAGGGCACGCACCTGCGCGGGAACATCGCGCGCCTCAACTTCGTGGACGCCGCCGTCCACGCCGTGTTCGGCGCCGGGGTGAAGTACGAGCCGCTCGGCGCCAAGTTCCCGCCGGACGCGCCCGTGACCGCCCCCAACCGGTGGGACGGCAACTACTTCCTGGCCGGGCAGCCGGAAGGCATGCACATCCCGTTCGACAGTGTCGAATGGAAGTACCCGCACCCCATGATGGAGCTGGACGACTTCATGCCGGTGAAGGCACCTCCCGCCGGATGAGGCGGCGCGGCCGGACACGCCGGAAGGGGGTGGCCGGATGCGGTCACGGACTGGAGCCGGGGTGCCCGATCTTTACCGCAGGTGGACTTGGTGACCGAATTGGCGGGGTCGGCCTGTGATGCGGGGACCTGTTCCGTCGAACGAGGAGCAGGAACGCGGCGAGGTCTTTACCCTGTGCGGTGTAGGACACCAACCCGGCAACCCCCAGGCGTTCCCTTCATTCCCGCGACTCCCAGGGGTCTCTCGACGTGACGGACATGGCGAGCGGGTCCGCGATGGCGCGGCTCACACAGGCCGACCGCGTCTATGTGGGCTGGCGCTACGCGCAGGTGCACCCCGACCCGGGGCCGCCCCCTGACCGCCCGGCGCCGCCCGAACCCGGCCCGGCGGCCCCGCCGGTGCGGCAGCCGGGCGAGCACATGGCGGCGCTGCCGCTGCGGATCGTGTTCGGCGGCGCCCTGGGCGGCGTCGTCCTCTTCCTCCTGTGCGCCGTGGCGGGCGTCCTCCCGTGGGCGTTCGCCGGCGTGGCGCTGCTGGCCTGCGCGGTCATCATCGCCATCACCGGCGGGTCGCTGTGGCGGGACGAGCGGGCCGTCCGCGAGAGGATCGCCCACCAGCGGGACGCGGAGGAGCGCAGGCGCGCCGAGGCCGAACGCGAACGCGACGCGGCCGAGAAGGCGTACGCCAAGGCCAGGACGGAGTGGGAGCGCCGCCAGTCGGCGTACGAGGGCCAGCGGGAGTGGTACCCGGTCTCCGTCCCGCCCGGGGTCGACCGGGTGGACGTCGTCGGCGGCACCCTGGCCGGCTGGTCCGCGGCCGTCACCACCATGGGCGCGGCCCGTCTCGCCGTAGGGGCCCGCCTCACCGTCATCGACCTGTCCGAGGGCGCGGTCGCCCACGACCTCCTGCGCCTGGCCGCCGACCGGGGCGACGATCCCCTCGTCTGGGTGCTCCCGGCCGACCTGCCCCGCCTGGACGTCACCCGCGGCCTCAGCCCGGAAGCCCTGGCCGACGTGCTCTCCCTGGTCGTCAGCGCGGGCGAGGAGGAGGGCGGCACCCGCGACCTCTCCTTCGACAACTCGATCCTGGAACGGCTGATCGAGGTTCTGGGCCCCGAGACGACGATCCCGCGGATCACCGCGGCACTGCGCGTCTTGGCCCAGGTGGGCGACCCCCGCGACGACCTCCGCCGCGGCCTCCTCACCGACGAGCAGGTCGAACGCATCGCCACCCTGTTCGGCCGCGACGCCACGGACCGCATCGTCGTCCGCCGCGCCTGGGCCCTGGAAGCACAGCTACGCAAACTCGAAAAACTGGCAACCGAACCAGTCCGTCTCCCCCCATCCCGCCTGCACGTCGTCTCTATGGACCGCCGCGCCGGCGTCCTCACCAACCGCATCCTCGGCACCTATGTGACAACGGCGCTGACCCACCGAATCCGGGAATCCCCACCCGGCGGCCGCTGGGACCACACCCTTTTCCTCTGCGGCTCCGAAAAACTCCGCGGCGACGTACTCGACCGCCTCATAGACGCCTGCGAGGCCACCGGAACCGGCCTCGTCCTGATGTACCGGTCGATTCCGCACCACGTCCGCGAACGCCTGGGCCGCCGCGGTCACGCCGCCGTGGGCTTCATGCGGTTGGGCAACCCGGAGGACGCCCGCGTGGCCGCCGAACACATCGGCGCCGACCAGCCGCTCCTGGTCGCCGAGATCACCGACTCCGCCGGCGAGACCCTCTTCGACGTAGCGGGGGAGACCTACGCCAGCACGGTCGCCTACGCCCGCCCCCGAGGCGACGGCCTGACGGACCCGGTCTGGTCCCCGCTCCCGGCCCCGGCCGCGGACGACTCGGTCCTGGTCGAGGGCATCAGCTCCGCGACCGCCTGGGGCCGCACGGTCAAGGCCGGCCGCCCCCGTGACACCCCGTCCAAGCAACGCTTCCGCGAACTCCTGGTAGAACCCCCGCAACTCCAGGAACTCCCCCCGACCGCCATGGTCTTCACCCACTCCGGCGCCACGGGCCGCCGCACCCTCCTCGTAGACGCCAACCCCGGCATCATCACCCTGCCGACGGCCCACTCGATGGAATTCGAGGAATACCTCCGCGAACAAGAACGCCAAGACCAAGAGCCCCTGGAC
>NZ_SMKB01000127.1:0-20838 GCF_004348575.1 Actinomadura sp. 7K534 | reverse complement strand
CGATTCCCCCGGTACCCGCGCCCCCCTCGGCCCGCCGGCCGGTTCGCGTGCCGCCGCGTGTACAGCCACCCGACGTCCCGCCCGAACGACCACACCAGCAGCGCGAGCGACGCCGCCACCAGCGCGGCCGCGTAGGGGACGACGCCCGAGGCGGCCACGGTCAGCGCGACCCCCTGCACCACCGCGACGGCCTTGCGCGCGATGCTGGGCCGCAACTCGGCGCGCAGCCACGGCGCCGCCCACGCCGCGGCGCCGAACACGTACCGCATGGCCCCGATCGCCAGCACCCACGCCCCGGCGGACCAGGCCACGTGCACGCTCAGCACCAGGACGAGGAACGCGTCGACCTCCATGTCGAACCGGGCGCCGAGCCGCGACGCCGTCCCGGTGCGGCGGGCGACCTGCCCGTCGACACCGTCCAGGACGAGCGCCACCGACGCGGCCGCGACCAGCGTCCACGTGTGGCCGTCCCCCATCAGATGCCCCGCGACCAGCGCCGCGACACCTCCCGTGATGATGACGCGACCGAGCGTGACGTGGTCGGCGGGCCCGAGCGTCCGCCGGTGCCGGAAGGCCGCGGTGAGGACGCCCCACGAGACCAGCGCGTAGGCGACGCCCACGGCGACGCCCGCGATCCCGGGCCGCAGCGCGGCCAGCAGCGCGAACTGCACGCCCACCGCGGCCGCCAGCTCGACGCCCCGCGTCGGCACCCTGCGGCGGCGCGGCGCCCCGGCGGTGTAGAGCACGCCCGGCGGCGCCGTCGTCAGCGGTCGCGTGACCGCCATGGGCCGCGTCATCCGCGGACCTCGCTCACCGGCGCCTCGCCGATGGCGCCGTCCAGCCCCGGGCCCTCCAGCTGGGGGAGGTCGTGGCCGAGCCGGTCGCGCTTGGCGGTGAGGTAGCGGACGTTGTCGTCGCTGACCGGGACGAGCAGCGGCACGCGCGCCGCGATCGCGACCCCGTAGGACTCCAGCGCGCTCACCTTGACCGGGTTGTTCGACAGCAGCCGCACCGACCGGACCCCCAGGTGCCGCAGGATGCGCGCCGCCGGCCCGTAGTCGCGGACGTCGACCGGCAGGCCGATGGCCGTGGCGGAGTCGACGGTGTCGAGGCCCTGGTCGTCCTGCAGGATGTGGGTGCGGACCTTCGCCACCAGCCCGATCCCCCGCCCCTCGTGGCCGCGCAGGTACACCAGGACGCCGGCCCCCTCGCGGACGATGGCGTCCAGGGCCGTGCCGAGCTGGTCCCCGCACTCGCAGCGCGTGGCGGCGAAGATGTCGCCGGTCATGCACTCGGAGTGCATCCGGACGAGCACGTTCTCCCCGCCCCCGACGTCGCCGCGCACGAGCGCCATGTGCTCGTGCCCGTCGACCGGGTCCCGGAACGCGACGGCGCGGAAAACGCCGCGCCTCGTCCTGAGATCCGCCTCCGCTATGTCCTTCTGGTCGATGCCCTGGTCCCGCATCGCTCCCCTTCCTCGGCGTCGCAATCACCCTGTACTACGTGGCAGAGGCACCAGGTGGTTGCGTCGGACGGTCCGTATACCCCGTGGCACGGAGGGGAGACACCGCAGGGTTCAGCCTAGGCGCGCCCGGACTACGAGGTCGTGCAACGCACGGGGGTCCGCGGGAGATTCGGGCAGGTCACTGCGGTCGCGCTCGTCCTCCAGGCGGGCGGTGAGCGCGGCGACGTCCGCCTGGAGGCGCGGCGGGGCGGGGGCATCAGCGGGCAGGGCGCCGTGCTCGGCGGCCCGCTTCGCCTCGATCAGGCCGGGAAGGTAGGGCGGCCCGTCGCCGGTGAGGCGCGTCAGGTCGGCCTGGATCTCGCCCGCGCGCATCAGGTGGATGCCCGTCAGCAGGACGCGGAACGTGTAGAGCAGCGGCTTCAGCTCGTTCGTCTTCTCGAACAGCTTCCACTGGGAGCGCGCGAAACCGAGGTAGTGGTGCGCGTGGTGCGACGTGAGCAGGCCGGGGACGAGGGCCTTGAGTTCCCGGTGGAGCTCGGATGTGGCGACGACGAGCGGCGACATGACCTGTTCCAGGACGTACCCGTTGCGCCGCAGAAGCAGGGTGCAGAACTTGGCCAGATCGTGCGTGACGATGTCGGCCTCCACGCCTTCGTGGTCCCACATGAAGGTGACGGTCTCCTCCCCCGTCTCCAGGCCGACGATCTCCTCCAGGGGCAGGAGGTGGACGCCGCGCAGGTCGATGTCGGAGTCGTCCGAGGGGAAGCCGTACAGGTGGGCGCCGCTGACCGTGACGAACGCGCGGGGATACGGGTGGTCGGCCGCGAGGCGGCCGAGCAGTCCTTCGGGAACGTTCACCAGTCGATGCTCCTGCGGCGTACGGAGACCAGGAGTTCCTCGATCTTCGCGCGGTCGGGCTCGGGGGGCAGCGGGCTGCGCGGCATGGCGGCGGCCAGCTCGGCGGTGAGGGCGGCGCGCCAGGTCTCGACCTCGCTCCAGCCGACCTCGCCGCGCCGGACGGCGAGGAGTCGGTCGCGCAGGTCGCCGACGTCCACGCGCGGCTCGCCGTGCCGGACGCAGTGGACGCCGCTGACGAGGAGGCGCAGCATGTGCATGACGTGCTTCCAGCGCGGCGCGCCGCCGTTGCGCAAGTCTCCGGCGAGCTTGCGGAACTGGGCCTCCGCGTAGCGGAGGAAAGTGCGGTGCACATGCCGGGACAGGAAAGCGGACCGGACGGCCAGCAGTTCCTCGCCGACCGGGGTCACCTTCTCGACCAGCGGCGACCAGAGGCACTCCAGGACGGTCGGGTTGGCGGCCAGCGCCAGCTCGCAGAACCGCTCCAGCTCCCACGAGAACTGCTCGGGCAGCGGGCCGTCCAGGTGCGTCGGCGGCTTGGCGAGACGCCAGAACAGCGGGGCCGGCGCCGCGTAGACGCCGCGCCGGTCGACGTCGCTGCCGGCGGTCGCCAGCCCGTAGGCCCGCGACCCGGTCACGACCGACAGGACCGTGTGGTCGCGGACGAGGTCGAGCGCGCTGCCGTTCACGGGGGCAGCCTGGCGCAGCGGCCGCGGGCGTGTCGACCCGGTTTGTCCGGAGCCTGGAAAGAGTTACAGCTTGGCTACTTTCTTGCAGAAAGTTTCTGCAAGCTGTTTACGATGTTGCAAAGCGTTGCTAGCGTCCGGCACCAGCCACCCCCATTCCCCGGACATGCGGGACGGCCGGCCCCCGAAGGCACGACCGCCCGTCCCGCCAAGGAGGACACCATGCGGCGCATCCCCCCCAACGGCGGCACCTCACTCGCCGGCATCGTCGCCTGCGCCGCCCTCGCGCTCTCGCTCACCGCCTGCGGCGGCGATGACGACGGCGGCTCGCAGGGCGGCGGCACCGCGGGCCTGGAGGGCCGCGGGCCGATCACCTTCGTGACCGGCAAGGACCGGTCCGGCAACCTGCAGAAGCAGGTGGACGCCTGGAACTCCGACCACCCGCAGGAGCAGGTCCGCGTCATCGAGCTCCCGGACGAGCCCAACGACCAGCGCCAGCAGATGATCCAGAACGCCACCACCAAGTCGGACGCCTACTCGGTGCTGAACCTCGACGTGGTGTGGACCGCCGAGTTCGCCGCGAACCGGTGGCTGGTCGAGCTGCCCAAGGACAAGGTCGACCTGTCCGCGATGCTGCCCGCGACGATCAAGACCGGGCAGTACCGGGACCGGCTCTACGCGGTGCCGTCGACGTCCGACGCGGGAATGCTCTACTACCGCGAGGACCTCCTGGAGAAGGCCGGGATCGCCGACCCCCCGAAGACCTACCAGGAGATGTGGGACGCCTGCGACAAGGTGCAGAGGCTCCCCGAGGGCGAGGACGCCGACTGCTACTTCACCGAGGTCAACAAGACCGAGAGCATGACGATCAGCGCGGTCGAGGCGATCACCGCGGCGGGCGGCTCGATCATCGGGCCGGACGGCAAGCCGGCGCTGACCACGCCGCAGGCCCGGCAGGGCCTGGAGTTCCTCGTGGACGCCAAGAAGACCCGGATGCCCAAGGAGGCCGTGACGCTGGACACCGAGGGCGGGCGGCGCTACTTCCAGTCCGGCAAGCTCGTCTTCCAGCGCCAGTGGCCCTACCAGTACGCGCTCGCCAACGAGGACGACGGCTCCTCCAAGGTGGCGGGTGAGTTCGCCGTCGCGCCGCTGCCCGGCCCGGACGGCCCCGGAGTGGCCAACCTCGGCGGGCACAACCTCGCGATCTCCGCGTTCGCCGCGAACAAGGCCACCTCGCTCGACTTCATCAACTACCTGACGGGCGCGGACGCGCAGCGCGCCAACCTGCTCGCGACCTCGCAGGCGCCCACCATCGCCGCGCTGTACGACGACCCGGAGATGGTGAAGAAGTTCCCCTACCTGCCCGTCCTCAAGAAGGCCATCGAGACCGCCGAGCCGCGTCCGGTCGCCGTGAAGTACGGGGACGTGACCGCCGCGATCCAGGGCGAGATGTACGACGCGGTCACCGGCAAGAAGTCCGCCGAGCAGGCGCTGAACGACCTTCAGGCCAAGCTCGGACCGCTGACCGCGCATTGACTTCCTCCCCTCCTAGAAGGGGATTCCAACCGTTCTACCCACGCAGAGGAGGTCGGGTTGAGGTTCGCGTTTCCTCGCCCCGCCCAACGGCTGGAGGGCTCCCCGCGCTGCCACCGCATGCCCTGCGGCGGTTCGGATGTTGATGGCCGCGTTCACGTCGGTGTTGTCGGCGTGTCCGCAGGACCGGCACCGGAAGACCGCTTGGCTCTCGCGGGAGTCCCGGTTGACGATCCCGCATGCCGAGCACCGCTGGCTCGTGTACGCGGAACGGACTTTGACGACCCGACCGGGCGCCTTGTGTTCCAGCCGTTGGAGGACGGCGCCCCAGCCGTGGGCGAGGATGCCCCGGTTCAACCCGGCCTTCTGCGCGACGCGCCGGCCCGGCTCCCCAATGGTGCCGCGCGCCGACCGGGTCATGCTCCGCACGTCCATGTCCTCGACGGCGATCACGTCGAAGTCGCGGGCCAGACTGGTCGTGGTCTTGTCCACCCAGTCGCGCCGCCGGTCGGCTTCACGAGCTTTCAGCCGGGCGATAGCGGCCTTGAGTCGAGCACGACGATTGGAGCCTCGGCGAGCGCGGGCAAGCCGTCGCTGCAACCTCAGCAGCCGCCCGGCCTCTCCGCTGGTCAAGCCGGGCGCGTGCAAGAGTTCCCCGGTCGACAACGCGGCGGACACGGCGACGCCACGGTCGACGCCCACCGCATGCCCGTTGCCGGGAGCGGGTACCGGGTCGGGGATCGCGGCAAACGCCACATGCCAGCGTCCAGCGTGATCGAGGGTGACCCGGTAGGACTTCACCTCAGCGGGGACGGGGCGGGACCAGCGAAACCGCACCCACCCAACCTTCGGGATCTTCACCTCGCCGACATGGCGGGAAAGGCGCCGTGCGTCACCGGGCCTGACCGCCACGATCCGGAACCCTTCGTGCCGTCCGGCTTTGCGCCAGGTGGGGTGCCGGTGGGTTCCGGCGAAGAAGTTCGCCATGGCTTGTGCGAAGTCCTTGAGTGCCTGCTGCTGCACGATCACCGACCCGCAGCGCAGCCACGGGAACGCGGCGCGGGCTTCGGTGAGCTGTCGGCACTGCTCGGCGAAGCCGGGCGCGCCCTCGCGACCAGGACGCCAATGGGTGTGCTGCTCGACCGCGAGGTTCCACACGAATCTCGCTTGCTTGCAGTGCTCCAGCAACCCCCGCTCTTGAACAGGTGTTGGTCGCAACCGGTAACGGGACACGCGCGCAACGATACGGACCGCCACCGACAGAACCAGGAAGGCACCATGACCATCCATGCCGCATGCCTTTTCCATCCTGAAGGACGAAGCACTCACGCTGTAGGCAACCGGTGAGCGGCATGGCCACGACCCGTCACGAGAAGCCGTCCGCCATGGGCAGCCCCGCGGCGGGCGCGCCGCGCACGCGTGCGGGCAAGGGCGACGTGCAGGGCACGCGGCGGCTGGCGGCGCTGCTGCTGTCCCCGACGCTGCTCGTGCTCGCGCTCGTCATCGGCTACCCGGTCCTCGCCGGCTTCCGCGAGTCGCTGTACGCGCGGGGCGAGGGCCTGGACGACCAGGGGTTCGTCGTGGCGGGCGACCGGTTCGTCGGCCTCGGCAACTACACCGCGATCGTCCAGGGCGACCGGGCCGCGGCGTTCTGGAACGCCTTCGGCAACACCACGTTCTTCACCGTCACGACCGTGGCCCTGGAGACGGTGATCGGTGTCGCGATGGCGCTGATCATGCACCAGATGTTCCGGGGGCGGGCGCTGGTGCGCGCCGGCATCCTCGTCCCGTGGGCGATCCCGACCGCGATCTCCGGGCTGCTGTGGCGCTGGATCTTCCAGGCCGACGGCGCCGCGAACGCGGTGCTGCGCGAGCAGATCCTGTGGACCGCCGACGGCTTCCCCGCAAAGATGGCCATCGTCGTCGCCGAGGTCTGGAAGACCTCCCCGTTCATCGGGCTGCTGGTGCTGGCCGGGCTGCAGATGATCCCCCGGGAGGTCTACGAGGCGGCCCGGGTGGACGGCGCGGGCCCCGTCCAGCAGTTCTGGCGGATCACGCTCCCGCTGGTGAAGCCCGCGCTGCTGGTGGCCGTCCTGTTCCGCATGCTGGACGCGCTGCGGATGTTCGACCTGCCCGCCGTCCTGATCGGCGTCAACCAGAAGTCCGTGGAGACCCTGACGATGCTCGCCTGGTTCGAGGCGTCCAACCTCAGGTACGGGTCGGCGGCGGCGTACGCGACCGTCCTGTTCCTGTACATCGCCGTGATCGCGTACCTGTTCGTGAAGCTGCTCGGCGCGGACATCATCGGCGAGGCCCGGCGGCAGGACCGGGGCGCGCGGAAGGGCGCGCGGAAGGGCGCGCGGAAGGGCGCGCGGAAGAAGGTGACCGCATGAGCGGCTCGCTCGCCAGGAGGACGCTGTCCTACCTGGGGTTCGCGCTGGTGGCGCTCTACTGCCTCGCGCCGTTCTACTGGATGACGGTGTCGGCGTTCCGCAGGCCGCAGGACCAGTTCGACAACACGATCATCCCGGTGCGGTGGTCGTGGGAGAACTTCTCCGCGGTCTTCTCCGGCGACAACGGGTTCGGGCGGGCGCTGCTCAACAGCCTCGTCGTGGCGGGCGGCACGACCGTGCTGACGCTGCTCATCGGCACGGTCACCGCCTACGCGCTGGCCCGGCTGGACTTCCGGTTCAAGAACGCCGTCCTCGGGCTCATCATCGCGACGACGATGTTCCCGGGAATCTCGCAGCTCGTTCCCTTGCTGAAGCTCTTCACCGGCATCGAATGGATCAACACCTACCAGGCGATGGTGGTCCCCAGCCTGGGGTTCGCGCTGCCGCTGTCGGTGTGGCTGCTCACGGCCTTCTTCCGGCAGCTGCCGTTCGAGCTGGAGCAGGCGGCCATGGTGGACGGCTGCACCCGCGGCCAGGCGTTCCGGAAGATCATCATTCCGCTCGCGGCGCCCGGGGTGTTCACCACCGCGATCCTGACCTTCATCGCCGCGTGGAACGAGTTCCTCATCGCCCTGTCCATGGTCAACAAGAAGGAGATGCAGACCGCCACGGTCGCGATCTCCAAGTTCACCGGCGTCTCCGGGTTCGACCAGCCGTTCGGCACCCAGATGGCGGCGGGCGTGATCGTGACCGTCCCGCTGATCGTCGTGGTGCTGGTCTTCCAGCGCCGGATCGTCGCCGGCCTCACCGCCGGCGGAGTCAAGTGACCCCCTTCCGCGTGCCCGCCGACAGCTCCCATTTCAAAGGACGTTCATGACCCAGGACACCCTGACCGTCCCCGCCGGCGACCTCGCCGGGGACGGCGCCCGCTGGTGGCGCGACGCCGTGATCTACCAGGTCTACGTGCGCAGCTTCGCCGACTCCGACGGGGACGGCGTCGGCGACCTGCCCGGCGTCCGGAGCCGGCTGCCGTACCTGGCCGGGCTCGGCGTCGACGCGCTGTGGCTGACGCCGTTCTACGTCTCCCCCATGGCCGACTTCGGCTACGACGTCGCCGACTACCGCGACGTCGACCCGCTTTTCGGCACGCTCGACGACGCCCGCGGCCTGATCGCGGACGCGCACGCCCACGGCCTGCGGATCATCGTCGACGTCGTGCCCAACCACACCTCCGACCGGCACGCCTGGTTCCGGGCCGCGCTCGCCGCCGCCCCGGGCTCCGCCGAGCGCGCCCGCTACGTCTTCCGCGACGGGCGGGGGCCGGACCGCGCCGAACCGCCCAACGACTGGGAGTCGGTGTTCGGCGGCCCCGCCTGGACGCGGCTGCCGGACGGCCAGTGGTACCTGCACCTGTTCGCCCCCGAGCAGCCCGACCTGAACTGGGAGAACCCCGAGGTCCACGCCGAGTTCGCGGACGTCCTGAAGTTCTGGCTCGACGTCGGCGTCGACGGCTTCCGGGTGGACGTCGCGCACGGCATGGCCAAGGCGCCGGGGCTCCCGGACGTCGGCCACGCCGACCAGGTCGAGATGCTCGGCACGGCCGTCCTGCCGTACTTCGACCAGGACCACGTCCACGACATCCACCGCGGGTGGCGGCGCCTCCTCGACTCCTACGGCGGGCAGCGGATCGCCGTCGCCGAGGCGTGGGCGCCGACCCCCGAGCGCCTCGCCGCCTACACCCGCCCGGACGAGCTGCACCAGGCGTTCAACTTCCACTACCTCACCGCGTCGTGGGAGGCGCCCGCCCTGCGGGAGGTCATCGAGGAGTCGCTGCGGACGGCCGGGGAGGTCGGCGCGCCCGCCACCTGGGTGCTGTCCAACCACGACGTGAAACGGCACGTCACCCGGTACGGCGGCGGCGACCGGGGCCTGCGGCGCGCCCGCGCGGCGGCGCTGCTGACCCTCGCGCTGCCCGGCTCGTCCTACGTCTACCAGGGCGAGGAGCTCGGCCTGCCGGAGGTGCTCGACCTGCCCGCGGAGTTCCAGCAGGACCCGCAGCGGCTGCGCGGCGACGGCGCCGGGCGCGACGGCTGCCGCGTCCCGCTGCCGTGGGAGGGCGAGGAGCCCCCGTTCGGCTTCGGCGCGGGCGGCGGCTCGTGGCTCCCGATCCCCACCGGCTGGCGCGACCTCACGGTCGCCGCACAACGCGACGACCCCGGGTCGATGCTCAACCTGTACACGGAGGCGCTGCGCATCCGGCGCGGCCATCCCGCACTCGGCGACGGCTCACTGCGCTGGCTGGACGGTCCAACCGGCACACTGGTGTTCGTCCGGGAAAGCGCGGGCGAAGGCGCGCGCGGCGGGCTCGCGTGCGCCGTCAACCTGGGCGGCCGCGCCGTGCGCGTCCCCGCGTACGGGACGCCGCTGCTCGCGAGCGGGCCGGTCCGCGGGGACGGCGGCCACGTCGAGCTGCCGCCGGACACCGCATTGTGGTGGGACGTCAAGGAGGAAGGCTAATTTGAAACCCATGACGACACGCCTGGCGGACATCGCGGCGCACGCCGGGGTGAGCGAGGCGACGGTGAGCCGCGTGCTCAACGGCAAGCCGGGCGTGTCCCCGACCACGCGCCAGGCGGTGCTGACCGCCCTGGACGTGCTCGGCTACGAGCGCCCGGCCCGGCTGCGCCAGCGGCGGGCCGGGCTGATCGGGCTGATCATCCCCGAGCTGACCAACCCGATCTTCCCCGCGTTCGCCGAGGTCATCGAGAGCGCGCTGGCCAGGCACGGGTACATGGCGGTGCTGTGCTCGCAGGCGCCCGGCGGCGTCGCCGAGGACGAGTACATCGAGATGCTGCTGGAGCGCGGCGTCGCCGGGATCATCTTCGTCAACGGCCTGCACGCCAACGCCAACTCCGACCGGGCCCGGTACGCGCGGCTGCTGGAGCAGGCGCTGCCGATCGTGCTGGTGAACGGGTACCGCCCCGACATCGACGCCCCGTTCATCTCCAACGACGACGTGGCGTCCATGGAGGCGATCGTCGCGCACCTGGCCGCAATGGGCCACCGGAGGATCGGGCTGGCGATCGGCCAGGAGGTCTACGTGCCGACGCGGCGCAAGACCGAGGGCTTCCGCCGCGGGATGGCGGCGCACACCGACCTGGCGCCCGGCGAGGTGGACGAGCTGGTCGTCAACACCATGTACACGGTCGAGGGCGGGCAGGCCGCGGCGACCCGGCTGCTCGACGCGGGCTGCACGGCGATCTGCGGCGGCAACGACATCATGGCGCTCGGCGCAATCCGGGCGGCCCGGCAGCGCGGGCTGCGGGTCCCCGCGGACGTCTCGGTCACCGGCATGGACGACTCGCTGCTCACCGCCTACCTCGACCCCCCGCTGACCACCGTCCGGCAGTCGGTGCGCGAGATGTCGATGGCGGCGGTGAGCACCGTCCTGGACGAGATCCGCGGCACCCGCGCGCCCAGGACCGAACTGGTCTACCGGCCGGAACTGGTCGTCCGCCGGTCGACCGCGCCGGCGCCCGCGGCGGCCCGGCTGGCGCCCGCGAAGGACGGTTGACCAGGTGCTGACCGCGGGTCGGAGCGACCCTGACCGGCCCGGCGCCGCGGCACGGTTGTTGTAACGGTTGTGTTTCGGCGCATTGACAGTGAGGCCCGTCACGGTCTTTCATCCGTGGGAGCGCTCCCACACACCTGGAAGTCACAACCTGAGAGGGGTCCGCCATGAGGGCCATCATGCGGCGCGGACTGAGTACGGCGATGGCGGCGGTGCTCGTCGGCGGCCTGGTCGTATCCTGCGGCGGGGACGACGGCGAGGACGGCGGCTCGGACGGCGGTCCGGTCGAGCTCACCGTCGACGTCTTCGGCGAGGCGGGGTACGAAGAGATCGCCAAGCAGTACGAGCAGTCTCACCCCAACGTCACCGTCAAGCTGCGCAAGGTCTCCAGCCTCGACGAGTACAAGCCGCGCATCCAGCAGTGGATGTCCACCGGAAGCGGCGCCGGCGACGTCGTCATGCTGGAAGAGGGCATCCTGCCGCTCTACATGCAGCAGGCGAACAAGTTCGTCAACCTCTTCGACCACGGCGGCAAGGAGCTGGAGAAGAACTTCCTGCCCTGGAAGTGGCAGATGGGCGTCAGCCCGGACGGCAAGCAGCTCGTCGGACTCGGCACCGACGTCGGCCCGCTCGCCATGTGCTACCGCAAGGACCTGTTCGAGAAGGCGGGCTTCCCGACCGAGCGCGACGAGGTCGGCAAGCTCTGGCCGACGTGGGACGAGTTCCTCGCCAAGGGCCAGGAGTTCCAGGAGAAGGTCCCCAAGACCAAGTGGCTGGACGGCCCGACCGCCGTCTTCCGCGCGACCGTCCTGCAGAACGCCGGCAGCGGCCCCGGGCACAGCTTCTTCGACAAGGAGAACAACCTCGTCTTCGAGAGCAACCCGGCCGTCAAGCAGGCGTTCGACACGTCGCTGAAGTTCGAGCAGAGCAAGCTCACCGCCGACATGTCGATCTTCACGCCGCCGTGGCAGACGGCGCTCAAGCGCGACACGTTCGCCACCCTCCCGTGCCCGTCGTGGATGCTCGGCGGCATCGAGGAGTTCTCCGGTGACGCCGGCAAGGGCAAGTGGGACGTGGCGACGATCCCGGGCGGCTCCGGCTACTGGGGCGGCTCGTGGCTGGCCGTGCCGAAGCAGACCAAGCACGCCAAGGAGGCCGCCGAGCTGGCCAAGTTCCTGACCTCCCCCGAGGGCCAGGTCGGCGCGTTCAAGGCCGCGAACGTCTTCCCGTCCTCCCCGCAGGCCGCGCAGGACCCGGCGGTGGCGGGCGCGACGAGCGCGTACTTCAACGACGCCCCGGTCGGCAAGATCTTCGGTGACCTGGTCGCCTCGGTGAAGCCGGTCCACCTCGGGCCGAAGAACGAGGACGTGCGGGCCGCGGTCGAGAACGTCCTGGTCTCGGTCGGCCAGGGCAAGCAGGACGCCGGTGAGGCGTGGAGCAAGTCCGTCGAGGAGGCTGAGAAGGCCGCCCGCTAGTCCCGGCGGTCTTCCTACCACGGCGGCGGCGCCGCGCCGCAACCTCCCCGCCGGCGCCGCCGCCGTACCCATCCCTCCCTCAGCCCCGTCCTCGGAAAGGAGGCGCACGACGTGACCACCGATCTGCGCCCCAGCCGGAACGGCCCCCCGCCGCCCTCGCCGGCGAAGGCCGACCCGGGGCCCCGCCGCACCTGGCGGGCCCGGCTGGCCAGACTCGACGTGAAGGGCGCACCGTACGCCTTCATCTCGCCGTTCTACATCGTCTTCCTGATCTTCGGCGCGTTCCCGCTGCTGTTCACCCTCTGGGTCTCCCTGCACGACTGGGAGCTGGCGTCCGGGACCCGCGACTTCGTCGGGCTGGACAACTACGACTACCTGCTCACCGACGCGGACTTCTGGCACGCCACGGTCAACACGATCGGGATCTTCCTGATCGCGACCGTGCCGCAGCTGCTGCTCGCGCTGATGATCGCCAACGCGCTGAACCGGCGGATGCGGGTCCCGACGCTGTTCCGCATCGGGATGGTCGCCCCGCTGGTCACCTCGACCGCCGCCGTCGCGATCGTGTTCACCCAGATGTTCGACCAGGACTGGGGGATGATCAACTGGTTCCTCGGGCTGTTCGGCGTCGACGCGATCGCGTGGAGCAGCAGCCGCGGCTGGTCCTGGGTCGCCATCGCCGTGATGGTCGACTGGCGCTGGACCGGCTACAACGCGCTGATCTACCTGGCCGCCATGCAGGCCATCCCGAAGGACCTCTACGAGGCCGCGGCGATCGACGGCGCGTCCCGCATCCGGCAGTTCTGGCAGATCACCGTGCCGATGCTGCGTCCCACGATCATCTTCACGGTGATCATCTCGACGATCGGCGGGCTGCAGCTGTTCACCGAGCCGGTCCTGTTCAGCATCCACACGCCCAACAAGATGGAGGGCGGCCCGCTGCACCAGTTCCAGACGATCACGATGTACATGTACGACAACGCGTTCTACAGCGACCGGTACGGCTACGGCGCCACCGTCGCCTGGGCGCTCTTCGTGATGATCATCGTGTTCTCCCTGATCAACTTCCTGGCCGTGCGGCGTACGGGAGGCACCAAGTGACCACGCTCCTGGCCGGCCCCGGCCGGCGCCCCGCGGGCAAGCACGCCGCCGCGCCCGCCGGCCGCTTCCGCAGCCTGTGGAACGCCAGCCCGCTCACCTACCTGACGCTCCTGGTGGCGCTGTTCCTGTCGATCTTCCCGATCTACTGGATGATCGCCATGGCGACCCGCACCAACGACGTCGTCGCCGACGTCCCGCCGCCGCTGCTGCCCGGCGGCAACGGCGGGGGGAACATCGAGCGGCTGTTCAACAACCCCGACGCGTTCTTCGCCAAGGGCCTGCTGAACTCCGTGATCGCCTCCGGCGTGGTGACGATCACCACGGTGTTCTTCGCCTCGCTCGCCGGGTTCGCGTTCGCCAAGCTGCGCTTCCGCGGCAAGAACGGGCTGCTGCTGGTGATCATCGCGACGATGATGATCCCGGTGCAGATGGGCATCATCCCGCTCTACATGATCATGGTGGAGCTGGGCTGGCAGAACCAGCTGCAGGCCGTCATCGTCCCGTTCCTGGTCACCGGGTTCGGCGTGTTCATGATGCGGCAGTACGCCGAGCAGGCCGTCCCGGACGAGCTGATCGAGGCGGCCCGCGTCGACGGGTGCACCACGTTCGGCATCTACTGGCGCGTCGTGCTCCCCGCGCTGCGGCCCGCCGCCGGCGTCCTCGGCCTGTTCACGTTCATGCAGACCTGGAACGAGTTCATGTGGCCGCTGGCCGTGCTGAACCCCGACAACCCGACCGTGCAGCTGTCGATCAACAATCTGGCGAACGCCCACTTCCAGGACTACACGCTCATGTTCGCCGGTACCAGCGTGGCGGTGCTCCCGCTCCTCATCGTGTTCATCATTTTCGGCCGCCAGATCATCGGCGGAATCATGGAAGGTGCTGTGAAGGCGTGACCTCCCTCAAGGACGACACCGGCGCGACCACGGCCGCGCAGTTCCCGACCGCGTTCCGATGGGGGGCCGCGACCGCCGCCTACCAGATCGAGGGCGCCGCCGGCGAGGACGGGCGCGGCCCGTCGATCTGGGACACGTTCTGCCGCACGCCCGGCAAGGTGCTCGGCGGCGACACCGGCGACGTCGCGGTGGACCACTACCACCGGTTCCCCGAGGACGTGCGGCTCATGTCCGACCTCGGGCTGACGGCGTACCGGTTCTCGATCTCCTGGTCCCGGGTGCAGCCGTCCGGGACCGGGGCCTTCAACCAGGAGGGCCTGGACTTCTACCGCCGGCTGGTCGACGCGCTGCTGGACGCGGGCATCGAGCCGTGGCCGACGCTCTACCACTGGGACCTCCCGCAGCCGCTGGAGGACAAGGGCGGCTGGCCGGAGCGCGAGACCGCGCACCGGTTCGCCGAGTACGCGACGCACGTGCACGCCGCGCTCGGCGACCGGGTCCGCCACTGGACGACCATCAACGAGCCGTGGTGCGCGGCGTTCCTCGGCTACGCGTCCGGGGAGCACGCGCCCGGCCGGCTCGACCCGGCGGCGTCGCTGCTCGCCGCGCACCACCAGATGCTCGGCCACGGCCTGGCGATCGAGGCGATGCGGGCCCGCACGCCGGACAACCGGTTCGGCGCCGCGGTCAACCTCTACGCGATCACCCCCGCGACCGACGACCCCGCGGACGTGGACGCGGCGCGCCGCATCGACGGGCTGCAGAACCGGCTGTTCCTCGACCCGCTGCTGCTCGGCCGCTACCCCGAGGACGTCCTGGAGGACACCTCCCGGTACGGGTTCGTCCCGGCGGACGCCGACCTGGGCGTGATCGGCACGCCGATCGACCATCTCGGCATCAACTACTACTCGCGGCACACCGTCGCGGGCACGCCCGGCGAGGCGGCGCAGACCGCGTCGTCGCCGTTCTCCACGCACTCCCCGTGGGTCGGCAGCGACCATGTCCGCTTCGTCCCCGCCGGGCGTCCCGTCACCGGGATGGGCTGGGAGATCGACGCGGACGGGCTGCACGAGGTCCTCACCCGGGTGCACCGCGACTACCCGGAGGTATCGCTGTACATCACCGAGAACGGGGCGGGCTACGACGAGACCCCGGACGGGGATGGCACGGTCCAAGACACGGGCCGGATCGACTATCTGGACGCGCATCTCCGGGCCTGCCACCGCGCCATCGCCGACGGCGTACCGCTTCGCGGCTACTTCACCTGGTCCCTGCTGGATAATTTCGAGTGGGCTTGGGGCTACTCCAAGCGCTTCGGGCTCGTCCACGTCGACTACGCCACGCAACGCCGGGTGCCCAAGGACAGCGCCCGGTGGTACGCAGGGGTGATCCGGCGGGGCGGGCTGCCCGGACGGGGCTGACGCCACACGGGACCGGACGGACGAAGGGGGCGATATGACGGGCAGCAGCACCCGTCCCACGCTGGAAGCGGTGGCGGCGAGGGCAGGTGTCGGGCGCGGCACGGTGTCGCGGGTGGTCAACGGCTCGCCACGGGTCAGCGCCCAGGCCCGCGAGGCGGTGCTGAAGGCGATAGAGGAACTCGGGTACGTGCCGAACCGCGCGGCCCGGACGCTCGTCACCCGCCGCACCGACACCGTGGCGCTGGTGGTCGCCGAGTCCGACCAGCGGCTGTTCGACGAGCCGTACTTCGCCGGGATCATCCGGGGGATCAGCAACGGCCTCGCCGACACGGGTCTGCAGCTCCTGCTCGCGCTCGCCCGGTCCCCCGCCGAGTACGGGCGGCTGGAGGAGTACCTCACCACGCAGCACGTGGACGGGGTGCTCCTCACCTCCCTGCACGCCGAGGACCCGCTGCCCGCCAAGCTGGAGGCCAACGGCGTGCCGACCGTGCTCGGCGGGCGCCCGCCCGGCCTGTCGCCGGTCAGCTACGTCGACGTCGACAACCGCAGCGGCGCCCGCGAGGCCGTCACCCACCTGATCTCCGGCGGCCGGCGGCGGATCGCGACCATCGCCGGCCCGCAGGACATGGGGGTGGGCCTCGACCGGCTGGCCGGCTACCGCGAGGCCCTCGCCGAGGCCGGGCTGCCGGAGTACGTCGAGTACGGCGACTTCGGCGAGGCCAGCGGCATCATCGCCACGGAGCGGCTGCTGGCCGCCGAGCCGGCACTGGACGCGGTGTTCGCCGCGGACGACCCGATGGCGCTCGGCGCGCTGCGGGTCCTGCGGCGGCACGGCCGCCGCGTCCCCGGCGACGTCGCGGTGATCGGGTTCGACGACTCGGCCGCCGCTCCGCTGGCCGACCCGCCGCTCACCACCGTCCACCAGTCGGTGGGCGAGATGGGCGTGGAGATGGCCCGGCTGCTGGTGTCCCGCATCCGCGGCGAGACCGTCGCGGACCCGGTCGTCATCATGCGCCCCCACCTGGTGCTCCGGGAGTCGGCGTAGTCCTATGATCGTCCGGTGGGCTACGAACCGACCGACGCCGAACTCGTCCATCTGAACCGCTGCGTCGAGCTCGCCGCCGAGGCGCTCGGCGCGGGCGACGAGCCGTTCGGGTCCGTGCTGGTGTCCGGGTCCGGGAAGGTCCTGTTCGAGGACCGCAACCGCACCGCGGACGGCGACCAGACCCGGCACCCCGAGTTCGAGATCGCCCGGTGGTCGGCGCGCAACCTCGCCGCCGGCGAGCGCGCCGCCGCCACCGTGTTCACCTCCGGGGAGCACTGCCCGATGTGCTCGGCCGCGCACGCCTGGGTGGGGCTCGGCCGCATCGTCTACGTCCACTCGTCCGCGCAGCTCACCGCGTGGCGCGGCGACCTCGGCCTCCCGCCGGGGCCGGTCGCGCCGCTCCCGGTCCAGCAGGTCGCGCCGGGCCTTCCGGTGGACGGCCCGGTCGCCGCCCTGGAGTCAGCGATGCGCGATCTGCACACCCGCTTCGCCGGGTCGTGAAGCGGGGCCCGAGGAACGGGTGAAGCACGGCGTGCCGCCCTCCTAGGTCGGCGGGCGAGAACGGCACGCCGTGGTCCGGCCGGGGCGCCAAGGACCGGCGCCCCGCCGCTCACCTCCTGGCCGGCACCGCGGGTCGCTCCAGGAGCGCCTCCAGCCGCTCGACGGCCGTCCGCCAGTCGCACGGGACTTCGCACCGCGTCGTCCGGTGCCCCCGGTAGGTGAGGGTGTAGGTGAAGTGGTCGGCGACGTCGCATCCCGCCGCCGACGAGCGCGTGGTGACGACGCGTCCCAGCGCGTCGCGCAGGCCGCGCATCTCCCCGGCCTCGAGCGTGACGTTCCGGCCGTTGGCGGACGCCGCTCCGGCGGCATCGACGGAGACGCGTTCCCGGATTCCGGCTATTCCTCCGGTGCGCTCATAGGTGACCAGCACGTCCGGTCCGGTGAAAGCGAGCATCATATTCGGATCACGCCCTTCTTGAATGCGGGCCGCCGGACAGCACCCCGCTTCCCCAACCCGGCGGCCCGCGGTCCGCGGTTTACTCGCCGAAAAGAATTCCACCGGTGCCGCGCATGGCCGCGCAGCGGTTGGGATAGGTGCGGGTGAAATGGCGTGGCCGGTCGCGCCATTTACCGTCGGCGCTCACCCGGACCGGCGCGTATTCGAGCGTGCACGGCCCTTCCTTCGCGGGGATCCGGGCGACCTCGCCGTCCGCGGCCGCGAGCTGGGCGCAGGCCCGGGAGGCCGCCTGGAGCGTCCCTCCGTCCGGACCGCACCAGAGCGTCTTCGCGGTGACGGGACCCTCTTCCGGGGCCACCATCAGCAGGTATGCGCCGGTCGGCTCCACCGGGGCCTGCGCCTGCGCCGGGGCGGCCTGGGCGAGTACCGCCGTTCCCGCCAGCGCGGCGGCCCACCGGATTCGGGCGCGCGACATGGTCATGTCTTCCTCCCTGGATTGCCCGCCGCGATCTGCGGCATCGGCCGGCCGGGCGCCGATGTGTGGTGGGCGCCCCGCCGCTCCAGACATTAGGCGCCGCGAACTCCGGCGAACAACCCCATTGTTCGTCCCAACCTGGCCACCGGTTCACACTTAAATCAAGTCTGCCCAAGTGTGCAATACCAGATGACCACCATTTAACCCGCGGTTGTGCTAATGCGGGCCCGGACGCAGGACGTTGCCCGCGGCGGACAGCGCAATTCCGCCGGGTTTGGACCGTTCTTCGGTGATCACGGCGATGGTCAGCGTGTTGCGGCCGCGCGGATCGAGGATTCCGCCGGGGAGGGTGAAGTCGCGCTGGATCCCGCCGTTGACGTACTCGCCGAGGTTCCAGCCGTTGACGAAGACGAGTGCGCGGTAGCGGCCCTCGCCGCGGTCGAAGCGCAGGGTCACGGGGACGTCCTGAGCGCGCGGCAGGGCCAGGCGGACCTGCGTCGTGTACCAGTGGACGCCCGGTGCCACCGGGCGCGTCGGTGACGTGGCCGTCCACTCGCCGGTGGGCGCGCCGGGCAGGTGCCAGCCGTTCCGCTCGCCGTGGAGGCCGCCCGTGTTGAGCGGGCCGCGGAGCCGGTCCGGAGCGCGGGTCCCCTGGATGCGCCAGGTGACGGGGTTGTCCGTCACCTCGGCGCCGACAAGGCCGCGCGGCTGCTTGTGGCGGACGTCGTCGGCGGTCCAGTCGTCGTTGTGGCCCATGTTCTCGACCAGGACGGACAGGACGGCCCCCTCCCCCTCGGCCAGCAGGCCGGGCGGGACGTCGAACGTGCCCGGCCCGGGGTTCTCGTTGACGGGGGCGTCGGCGTCCTTCTGCTCCCCGCCGGCGGCCGAGCCGAGGTAGCGGCCGTTCAGCCAGACCTGGTAGACGCCGCCCTTCCCGGTGATCGCGTTGAGCTTGACCGACGATTCGTCGCCGGTCGCCGTGAAGTGGCCGCGGTACCAGACGTGGCCGTGGTGGAACCCGTACTCGTCGGCGTAGAGGACCGGCGGCTTCTTCGGCTTGATGGGGCTGGCCGTGGTGGTGCGGTCGGCGGCCGTCCAGGACGAGTCGTCGAACCCGGGCCGGGCTTCGGGCGCCCCCTCTGCGCCGCGCCAGTGCTTGAGCGCGGGGAGCCGGACGGGCCGCGGCCCCTTCGCCCGCGCCACGAGGGCGCCGCTCCGGTTCGTCCGGGTGCGGATGCTGCGGCCGTTGAGGGTCGCGCGGCGGGCCGAGGTGAAGATCTCGAATTCGGTCGGCCGGTCCAGGTCCGCCCTGACCGCGACGGTGCCGCCCGAGACCCGGGCGGAGCGGACCAGGTAGGTGCCGCGCACGAGGGTGTCCCCGGAACGCCAGAACCCGGCGGCCTCCTTCTCCGTGCCGAGGAGGAGCAGGAGGGGCCTCCGGCCGACGCCGGATATCTCGACGCGGGCCAGCCCCTCGTGGGCGTAGTCGAGTCTGAGGTCGCCGCCGGCGAAGGACGCCTTCACCGAGCCGCTCAGGACTTTGACGTCGGGGCGCGTGCCGTAGCGGAGGACGGTCGTTCCGGCCACGCCCTCGGTGCCGTAGAGGACGGCGATGTCCCGGCCGCCGGTGGTGGTGTGGGTGAGCAGTTCGGACGTCGTGGCCGCGAGGCGCTGGCCGCCCATGTCGTAGCCCGCGACGAGGATCTTCGCGTCCCGTCCTTTCAAGTGCACGGGCAGCCGGTACGTGCCGTCAGGCGTGTCCCAGGTGAGGTCGGCGGATTCATCGCGGTCGGTCGTGCGGTCGGCGTGCCTCACGAGGACGAACTGCGTACCGGTGTCGGGGTTGGCGCGGGCCTCGGTGTGCACGGACGGATTGCCGGAGGCGGGTGCGGTCGCCGGTTCCGTTCTCGTCAAGGGCGCGACGCTCGTGACGAAGAGGCCCTGGCGCTTGAACTCGTCGTACTTGGCGGTGAGCCGCCGGTTCTCGGTGATGGGGGCGCCGTAGTCGTACGAGGTGTAGACGTCGTTGGGCTGGCCGAGGCGTCCCCAGTTCGTGCCGCCGAACGCCATGTAGTAGCCGAACATCGTGGCGCCCGAGGTGATCAGATTGGACTTGTAGTACACCTTCATGAACCGGGGCCCGGTCAGTTCGGCGCACTTGTCGTAGCCCGCGCGGAACAGGTCGATGGCACCGGCCTGGTATTCGGCGGCGTAGACCGGCGCGCCGGGGCTGAGGCGTTCGGTGACGCCCTCTCCCCACGTCCCCCAGACGGCGGGCTCGCGGCATTCGAACGACTGCGGGTAGTCGTCCACTCCGGGGATCTGCACGGCGCCCTGCCCTGATGCCCAAGTGGGCGTCCAGGAGGCGTCGCAGCATTGGTTGTGGGTGATCGGGACGTCGATGCCGTGTGCGCGGGCCTGGCGCTGGATGTCCTCCATGTAGGCGGCGTCGGTGTTGGCCGCGTATTCGTTCTCGGCGTTGTAGGCGATGACCGATCCGCCGCGCGTGACCTGGTGGCGGGCGATGATGGGGTCGATGTTCGCCAGCCATTCACGGTAGGCGCGGGTGTATTCCGGATCGCTGGAGCGGGCCCGCCCGGGAACGGTCTTCAGCCAGGCCGGGAGACCGCCGCCGGTGGTCTCCGCGTTGATGTACGGGCCGGGACGCGCGACGACGTAGAGGCCCAGTTCCTCGGTGAGGCGCAGGAGCCGGTCGACGTCCCTCACCCCGGTGAAGTCGTAGCTGCCGGGGGCCGGGGAATGGTAGCCCCAGTTGAAGTAGAGCGAGACCCCGTTGAACCCGGCGGCCTTCATCTTCTCCAGGACGTCCCTCCACAGCTCGGGGCTGGGGAGGCGGAAGTAGTGGAATTCGCCCGACCAGAGGAGGACGCGTTTCCCGTCCACGATGAGCGAGTGGCGGTCGTAGCCGACGTCATGGGCGTCGGCCTGGGCGTCGGCCTGGGC
>NZ_SMKB01000561.1:0-425 GCF_004348575.1 Actinomadura sp. 7K534 | reverse complement strand
GTGGGGTGGTCGTCGGCGTGGGCCGCAGTTCCAGCCGTATTGGCTGGGGTCGGGTGAGCCGGCGCTGGAGCGTGCGGAGCCGTCGCCGGGTGTGGCGCCGGGGCCGGTGCCGGTGGGGGAGCGGGCGCCGGAGCGGAGTCTGGTGGCGGTGGTGCTGGGGTTGGTGGCGCTGCTGGCCGTGCTGGCGGTGCTGATGGGTGTGTTGTTCGCGTGTCAGCCGGAGGCGACGGAGCCGCCGCCGGAGCCTGTGGAGCCGACGCCGACGTTCGAGCGGCCGTCGCGGTCGCCGTTTCCGGGGCGTCCTTCGCCGACGCCGTCGCCGTCGGGGTCGACGCCGCTGCCGTCTCCGTCGCCGTCGGGTACGGGCGGGGATGACGGCGCGCCGCTGTAGGGGGCCTGTTCGCGGGGGCGTGTGAGCTCGGGGC
>NZ_SMKB01000126.1:0-21148 GCF_004348575.1 Actinomadura sp. 7K534 | reverse complement strand
GTACCGAGGGGTCGGGGTGGGACGTGCATGTCACGCCGATGGTGGTCCTGCACGGGGCCCGCGTGGCGCGGGACGGTGTGGAACATGGGCGCGTGCCGTTCTGTGCGGCCAGGACGATCCCGCGTGCCATCGCGAGGGAGCCGGTCGTGTACACCAGCGCCCAGGTCGCGACCATTGCGGCGGCCGCCGAACGCCTGCTGCCGCCGATGATGGAAATCCTCGTTCCCGAGTGAAGTCCACTCCCAGATGCCCCTACTTCCGACGAATCGACCAAGTGCCTGCAATCGCGACACTCTACAAATCACTCTGCATATGGTGAGAATGGTGGTTGGTGGCCGAGTTTGATCTCTTGAATCTGCCAGTAAGGATGGCTTGAACCATTTACCTTCTGTGGCATGGACGTCCATCTTCTGGTCGAGGCGCTCCGTGAACGTGAACCGGACGCCCGGCCCGCCGTGTACGACGCTTATGCCGACCGCCTCTACGCCTACTGCTGGTTCCAGTTGCGGAACCGGGACGCGGCCCAGGTCGCGTTACGTGACACGTTCATCCTCGCGGACGCGCACGTCGGCAGGCTGCGCGACCCGGGCCGCCTAACGCCATGGCTCTATGCCATCGCCAGACTGGAGTGTGCACGCAGGCTGCCGCCCAGGAACCAGGCGCCGGACATGCCGATCGCCAGCCACGACCAGCAGGACGCCGACAGGCGCATCATCGCTTGGAACGCCGTCCTGGACCTGCCGCCGGACGCCCGGGAGATCCTGGAGCTAGGGGTGAGGCACCGGCTTTCGGTTCCCGACCTCGCCGCAGTGTTCGACGTGCCGCTGAAGGACGCGCAGACCACGCTCGAAGGCGCGCGCCGCTCCCTTGAAGAAGCGTTGACGGCCGAGGTACTCGCGTACCAAGGTCCTTACGGTTGTGCAGAACGTGCCGTGCTGCTGAGGCAAAGGCACGGTGGGCCCGTCCAGGACCTGAACCACCGGTTGATGGAGCATGTGGAGGAATGCGCTACATGCGCCGCCTTCCGTCCCCGGAACGTATCGGCCGCCAAGGTTTACGGGCTACTCCCGAAGGCCAGTCCTCCACCGGAGCTGCGCCTACGGGTGATGAGCTGCTTCCTAGACCCGGAACTGGTCGGCTACAGGCTTTTCGTCAGCGGCCGGGTCACCGAGTTCACTCCCGACGGGTTTCCCACCCAGGCCATGGAACCGGCGCGTCCGCCCCGGGCACCGAGTTCTGGTGGACCGTCGTGGCTGCGCCGCCTCCGGAGAGCGCTGTCCCCGCCAGAAGAGCTCGAGTTCAGGGCCCAAGCCGTCCGTGTCGCCATGGTGCTGGCTGTGGTGGCACTGCTGTCCGGCGGTGGGATCGTCTCCATCTACGGGCTCCTGGGCGCCGACAACGGTGACACTGTCGCCGGCCCTCACCCGACAGTGATTCCGGGCCACACACAGGAACCCGTGCCCGGACGGCGAACCCTTGGCCACCCGGAAAGTGTGGGCTATCTCAACACCGCCCCGGTGTCGGCCACTTTCCCGCTCGGCTCCAAGGTCTCGTCCGCACCGCCGACCGCCCTCTGGGCATCGCCCCCGGAGACCATGCCCACCAACGCGAACGTGGCCCTCCCTGTAGGGGCCTCGACCCGAGGCACCCTGGCGGTCTCCCCGCTCTTTCTCGACTTGGCGGGAGATTCGGACGGATGCATCGACCTACGGGCAGAAGGCGGACCTGTCACCTGGACGGCAAAGACCCAAGGTGCCCTCAGGGTCCACCCGTCGTCCGGACGCCTTGCGGCCGGTCAGAGCGTCACCGTGCGCGTGCATGTCTCGCGCCGGACCAATTCCAAGGGGAGCGGCACCATCACGTTCCAGCCCGGCGGGAGCCAGGTGCAGGTCACCTGGCGACCCGACGCCCCGAACCCGGACCCCACGCCGACCCCCGAACCGACACCGACGCGCTCTGACCCCACGGACCCGTCCACACCGCCGGGGACGCACCGTCCCGAACAGCCATCGCCTTCCAGAACGAAGTCGTCGTCCTCCGAACCACCACCCTCTGAGCCGTCGCCTTCCGCGCCACCGCCGTCCAAGACAGAGCCGGATCCTCCGCCGCCCGCAGCAGAGCCGGCGCCCACTACGCCGGCCTCTTCCGGGGCGAGCCCTACGTCCAGTTCCTGACTGGAGTGGCGCGTACCCACCCTTGCCTGACTCAACTACTCTTCGTAGGTGATCGTTTGCGCTAAGCAGTATCGCCTGGGGGGAGGACGTGCTCATGGCACCTGGTGCAGCAGAGGCTCGTCGCGCGTCCTCGCTTCCCCTCAGGAAATCCTCGTCCCGTGGCATGGCGCTACGAATGGTCGCCTTCTCCTCCACCGCGCTGGTCGGGATGAGCCTGCTGGCACCGGCCGCCTCCGCCCGTCCCAACGCCGCTGAGCCCTCCCCTAGCGCGAAGGACGTCGAACGCAGCGAGCAACAGGTCAGGGAACGGGCCGCCGAGGTCGGCCGGACGAAAGCCAAGCTCGCGCAGGCGGACGGCGAACTCCACCGGCTGGCCATCGCCGCCGCGGCGGCCGTGGAACGCTACAACGGCGAACGGCTCGCCATGCAACGCTCCCAGCAGGCCCATGGAGACGCCCAAGCGCGGATGGCGGTCGCGAACGAGAGGCTGGAGGAGGCACGCGCCGGGCTGGCTTCGCTCGCCGCTCAGCTCTACCGGAACAACACCGGCTACGACCAGATCTCGTCGGCACTCGTCGGGGACGGTGGGCCGCAGGGCTTCATGGACCGTGCCGCGATGGCGGAGATGCTCGTCAAGAGGCGCACGGCGATGGTCGGCCGCGTGGAGGCGTCCAAGAACGTCGCCGATGTGTTCCGCCGCCAGGCGGAGAAAGCGCTCGGTGAACAACAGGCGGCGATGGAGCGGGCCGAGGAAGCCCGCCAACTGGCGCAGCACGCGGTAGCCAGGCAACAGGAGTCCGTGCACCGCATAGAGGCGGAGAAGCGCCACCTGGAGCGCGGGCTTGGGGCCGCCCAAGCCCGAAGCGCTCAGCTCAAGCGCGCGCGGGAGCGCGCATCGGAGAAAGCGAAAGCACACGAAGCACGCGCAACCCTTGTCAGCCCAGGACGACCCGCCGCAGAGGGGCCGACCACCTCGGCTGCGCGGGGAGCGGCCGCGGTGCGGGCCGCGCTCAAGTGGCTGGGCACGCCCTACTCCTGGGGCGGGGGAACCACGGCCGGCCCTAGCTACGGCATAGCGCAGGGCGCCGGAATTCGCGGCTTTGACTGCTCGGGCCTGGCGATGTACGCGTGGCACAAGGCCGGAGTGGCCCTCGACCACTGGACTGGTACGCAGTGGACCTCGGGCCCACACGTCCCCATCGACGCGCTACGACGGGGTGATCTCGTCTTCTTCGCGAACGACACGTCCGACCCGGAGACCATCCACCATGTGGGCATCTACGTCGGTGAGGGCCAGATGGTGGAGGCGCCCTACACAGGCGGGCGGGTGCGCATGTCCAGCATTTACCGAGGGGACTTGATCGGTGCGACCCGTCCCTCCGGCTGACCGTGCGAGGAGTGTGGAATGCGGGTCCCCTTCCGCGCGGTCACCCGTGCGGAAGGGGTCCTCGCGAGTCGTGTCGCGCGGGCGCGGGAGCGGATCGGCGCCTCTCGCGACTCCGGGCCGCGTGCCCGGTACCGCCGGAGCGGTGCGGCCGGTCGGCCGAGCGGGGTCCGGCCGGCCGGGCGTGCGGCGCTCAGTGGGCGCCCTGGTCCGTCGCGCGCTTGAGGGACCGCTCGATCTCCAGTTCCGCCTCGACGCGCCCCACCCAGCTGGCGCCCTCGACGGACTTGCCCGGCTCAAGGTCCTTGTAGACCTCGAAGAAGTGCTGGATCTCCAGCCGGTCGAACTCGGCCACGTGGTGGATGTCGCGCAGGTGCTCCATGCGGGGGTCGGTGGAGGGGACGCACAGGACCTTGTCGTCACCACCGGCCTCGTCGGTCATCCGGAACATCCCCACGGCGCGGCAGCGGATGAGGCAGCCGGGGAACGTCGGCTCCTGCAGGAGGACCAGCGCGTCGAGGGGGTCGCCGTCCTCACCGAGGGTGTTCTCGATGAACCCGTAGTCGGCCGGATACTGCGTCGAGGTGAACAGCATGCGGTCGAGCCTGATGCGCCCGGTCTCGTGGTCCACCTCGTACTTGTTCCGCTGGCCCTTCGGGATCTCAATGGTGACGTCGAAATCCAAGATGTCCTCCGCTCCCTGCGCGCTGCAGTGAATAGTCTTTCGGGAACCCGTGGGCGAGGCCGTCCACACAGGGTGTTCCCTTGTCTAAGGATGTCGCACGTTGGTGAGTGCTGAGTGGGAGAGGGGCGGTCACGTGCCTGGACGGGGCCGTGCCCTCATGGTCCTGTCGCTGTCCCTCCTTAACGTTTTCACCGTCATCGCCGGGCTGGCAGTGGCCAAACTCACACCCGACCGTCACCTTTCCCCGCAGCCGCCGAGCGTGGCGGAGCGTGACCTGGTGCAGGCCGCCTCGGTGGCGATCCCGCCGGCCGATCCCGGGTCGGGTCCGCTGCCGGACGCGTCCACCCTGGCCGGACGGCTGTCGGGGATCATCGGCGGCCCCCGCGCGAAGTTGAACGCCGTGGTGATCGACGTGGCGACCGGCCGTCCCCTGTTCGAGAGGCAGGCCGACCGGCCCGCCACCCCGGCCTCGACGACGAAGCTGGTGACGTCGGTGGCGGCGCTTGCGTCGCTCGGGCCCGCGTACAGGATCACCACGCAGGTCGTGCAAGGCGCGGGTGGCCGAATCGTACTGGTCGGAGGCGGGGATACTACCTTGACGGCGCTGCCGCCGCGTCCTGAGGCAGGCCATCCGCCCTGGGCGTCGCTCCAGGAGCTGGCTCAGCAGGCGGCCACGGCGTTGAAGGCGTCCGGTGTCCAGCAGGTGCGCGTCGACTACGACGTGTCCGCCTACGAAGGTCCTCGCATGGCCGCCGGGTGGAAACCCAATTACGTGCCCGACGGTGAGGTCGCTCCAGTCGCCGCCCTGATGGTCGACGAAGGGCGTGTGTCTCCAGGAGATCCGTCCAAGCGGTCGCGGGTTTCCGATCCGCCTTCCGCTGCCGCGAAGCTCTTCGCACGATTCCTGTCCGAGAGCGGAGTGAGCGCGAAGCCGGGACGAAGGACGTTCGCGCAGGAAGGAGCGGCGCAGATCGGCGCCGTCCAGTCACCGCCGATGTCCGCGCTCGTGGAGCACCTGATGACCGAGAGCGACAACGACGTGGCCGAGGCGGTGGCCAGGCAGGTCGCCATCCACCTGGGGCGTCCGCCGACGTTCGCCGACTCCGCCCAGGCCGTGGTCCAGACCCTCGCCGGCATGGGAGTGACCACAGGGATCGCGCTCAACGACGGCAGCGGGTTGTCCACGCGCAACCGCATCACCCCCAAGGCGCTCGCCGAGATCGTCTCGCTCGCCGCAAGCGAGGACCACCCGGAGCTCCGCTCCGCCATCACGGGTCTGCCGGTCGCGGGGTTCTCCGGAACGCTGAGCCCTCCGCGCTTCACCTCGGCGCACAGCCAGCCCGGGGTCGGGACGGTTCGCGCCAAGACCGGCACGCTGGCGGGCGTCAGCACGCTGGCCGGGCTCGCCCAGGACGCGGACGGCCGGTTGCTCGCCTTCGCCTTCATGGCGGGGGACGGCGAGGGCCCGGTCGATCCCGGGAAGCTCGACCGGCTGGCGGCCGTCGTCGCCGCCTGCGGTTGCGGCAACGCGCCGTCGGCCGGGGGCTGAACCGGGTGTGGGGCCGGTCATACGGGAGATAACCAGGACGGTTGTTCGTTGAACGACCGTGCAGGGGCGCTCCGGCGCCGCGTCCGAAACGTACGGTGGAGTACATGAGCGCCTCAATGATCGACTGGAACGTGGCGGTCCAGGCCGGGACCCGGCTGGTCAGGCCGGGACCACAGGTCAGCCATGCCGAGGCCCGTGCGGCCGTGGCGGAGCTGCGCGAGCTGTCGAAGATCGCCCACGGCCATGTCCGGGACTTCACCGGCATGGCCTCCGAGCTCGATCCGGAGCCCGCGACGGTCGTGGACAGGCCCGGCTGGATCCGGGCGAACGTGGACGGCTTCCGCGTGGTGCTCGAACCGCTCATGGAGCAGATGTCGGCGCGGCGTGCGCCCGGCCCCCTCGGCGGTGCGGGCAACGTCATGGTGCAGGCCGTCGGCTCCCGCGTGACCGGCATGCAGGTCGGCGCGATCCTCGCGTACATGGCCAGCCGTGTGCTGGGCCAGTACGAGCTGTTCCTGCCGCCGGACCCGTCCGGCCGGGCACCGACCGGGAGGCTGACGCTGGTCGCGCCCAACATCGTCCATGTCGAGCAGGAGCTCGGTGTGGATTCGCGTGACTTCCGGCTCTGGGTCTGCCTCCACGAGGAGACGCACCGTGCCCAGTTCACCGGTGTCCCCTGGCTGCGCGAGTACGTGCAGGACCAGATGACCCAGTTCCTGCTCGCGTCCGACCTCGACCCAGGCGTCATGCTGGACCGCATCAGGGACGCGGCGGAGGCCGTCGCAGACGCCGTGCGTGGGGGCGACTCCAACCTCATCGACGCGATCCAGAGCCCGGAGCAGCGCGAGATCCTCGACCGTCTCACCGCGGTGATGACGCTGGTCGAAGGGCACGGCGACTACGTGATGGACGCGGTCGGCCCCGAAGTGGTGCCGTCGGTCAAGCAGATCCGGTCCCGTTTCCAGGGACGACGCGACGGTGGTTCCAGGCTGGACAAGACGATCCGGCGCCTCCTCGGCATCGACCTGAAGATGAAGCAGTACGCGGAGGGTTCGCGGTTCGTCCGCCGGGTCGTCACCGAGGTCGGCATGGGCGGCTTCAACCAGGTCTGGCAGTCGCCGGAGACGCTGCCCACCCACGATGAGATCAAGGAACCGGCTCTGTGGATGGACAGGGTCCTGGGTCCCCGCGCCATTGACGCCCCTACCGAGGCGAACGAAGCCTGACCCCAGCGACGGATCAAGCCCTGCCCCCTGGGCGTGCCGCGCGTATCGGGCGCCACGCGGTGGTAAAGGTTTTGCATGGGGCCTGATCCGGCGGTGGCCGCGGTACGTCTCGCGGTGCGCCGCGTCCTGGAGGAACTTCCCGAAGGGGCGATGGTGCTCGCCGCGTGCAGCGGAGGCGCCGACTCACTGGCGCTGGCCGGTGCGCTGGCCTTCGAGGCCCCCAGAGCGGGCCGCCAGGCCGGTGGTGTCACGATCGACCACGGCCTACAGGCCGGTTCCGGCGAGCGTGCCGACGCCGTAGTGCGAACCATGGCCGACCTGGACCTTGACCCCTCTGGCTCTATAGCGGTCACGGTGGACGGGACAGGCGGCCCAGAGAACGCCGCCCGAGAAGCCCGCTACACCGCTCTTGACGCGGCCGCAGAGCGGCTGGGAGCCGCAGCCGTCCTCTTGGGGCACACCCAGGACGACCAGGCCGAAACCGTCCTGCTCGGACTGGCGCGTGGTTCCGGAACCCGATCGCTGTCCGGGATGCCGGCCGAGTTCCGACGCCGATCCGACGTCCTCTATCTGAGGCCCCTCCTGGAGCTCGACCGTGCGACCACCCGCCGGGCATGCAAGGCGATGGGGTTGGACCCTTGGGACGACCCGCACAACGTCGACCCCGCCTATGCGCGCGTACGTGTACGCCATGAAGCGCTGCCCGTCCTGGAGAAGACGCTCGGCCCCGGTGTAGCGGAGGCGCTGGCTCGGACGGCGAAGATGCTGCGCGAGGACGCGGACTACCTAGAAGAGGTCGCCGCAAGGGCCTTCGCCGACCTGGTAGCCCCCGACGACGGGGAGCGCGTGGCCCTCCGCCTGGACGGGCTGAAGGAACAGCCCAGAGCCATCCGTACCCGGGTCCTGCGGATGGCGGCGCTCAAAGCGGGCAGCCCAGCAGGTACGCTCGCGGCCGTCCATGTCGATGCAGTGGAACGACTGGTCACGGCCTGGCGCGGGCAGCGTCACGTAGACCTGCCCGGGGGGGTACGGGCCGTTCGGCGGTATGGGAAGCTGCTCCTCGGCCGGACGGGCGAGGTCTGAACTATGAGGGTGTGGTTGTGGACGAGAAGGACCTGGGCACGGACCTGGCGAAGGTGCTGATCCCCGAAGAGGACCTGCAGGCCAAGGTGCGGGAGCTCGCCGAGCAGATCGACGCCGACTACGCGGGCAAGGACCTTCTGCTGGTGGGCGTCCTGAAGGGCGCCGTCATGATCATGGCGGACCTCGCACGGGCCCTGCACACGCCTGCCTCGATGGACTGGATGGCCGTCTCGTCCTACGGCTCGGGGACGAAGTCCTCAGGGGTCGTGCGCATCCTCAAGGACCTCGACACCGACATCCTCGACCGGCACGTCCTGATCGTGGAGGACATCGTCGACTCCGGCCTGACCCTGTCGTGGCTGGTGAGCAACCTGCGTTCGCGCGGTCCCGCCTCGCTGGAGATCTGCGCGCTGCTGCGCAAGCCGGAGGCGGTCAAGGCCGACGTCGACGTGAAGTACGTCGGGTTCGACATCCCCAACGAGTTCGTCATCGGCTACGGACTCGACTACGCGGAGAAGTACCGGAACCTGCCGTTCGTCGGCACGCTCGCCCCGCATGTCTACGGCGGGGACGGCGCATAGATAAGGCCTCTGCACAGAGGCCCGTATACCGTGCAGCCTGGGGGATACGAGCCGTCTCCAGGGAACAAGGGACCGTGACGAATCGTTGCAAAGGTCGTTGACGGGTATATGGAGGGGATGCAGGAGAACGGCGTCGGCTGCGTCTTCTGCGCCCTGCGGTGTACCGTCGGTGTCCCGGCCCCTTGGGTCGGGGAGCCACACGCGGGAAGCCGCTGCGATGGGTCCGGAGCCCCCGGGTGACGGACTCCTCGTGAGTCTTACTGTTGGTCGCCCCGGCATCCGTCCCCCGGGACGGACGAGGATCGTACACAGACGTTGATCAGGAGGGACGGGCCCCGGAGGGGTAACCGGATAAATGGACGTGAAGCGCTACTTTCGCGGGCCGCTGCTGTGGATCCTGCTGTTCGGCCTCCTGGTCGCCCTTCTCATGTGGGGCATCAACCCTGGCCCTTCCTACGAGAAGGTCGACACCTCGAAGGTCGTCCAGGAGATCAACGCGGGACAGGTGAAGTCCGCCAAGATCATTGACAAAGACCAGCGAATCGAGCTGACGCTCAACAACGGTGAGCACCAGCAGACGTCCTGGGTCGGGGGCCAGGGGCACCAGCTCCAGCAGGCGCTGCAGAAGCAGGCCGACGAGGGCAAGCTCTCCGGTGGCTACGACGTCGAGGTCCCGCAGCAGAGCTTCCTGATGAGCCTGCTGTTCAGCCTGTTGCCCATCATCATCATCGTGCTGATCTTCCTGTTCATCATGAACCAGATGCAGGGCGGCGGCTCGCGGGTGATGAACTTCGGCAAGTCCAAGGCCAAGCTCATCACCAAGGACACCCCGAAGACCACCTTCGCCGACGTGGCCGGCGCGGAAGAGGCCCTTGAGGAGCTGGAGGAGATCAAGGACTTCCTCCAGAACCCGGCCAAGTTCCAGTCGATCGGCGCCAAGATTCCCAAGGGCGTGCTCCTGTACGGCCCGCCCGGCACCGGTAAGACGCTTCTGGCGCGCGCCGTGGCGGGTGAGGCCGGGGTGCCGTTCTACTCGATCTCCGGTTCGGACTTCGTGGAGATGTTCGTCGGTGTCGGCGCCTCCCGCGTCCGCGACCTGTTCGAGCAGGCCAAGACCAACGCCCCCTCGATCATCTTCATCGACGAGATCGACGCCGTCGGCCGGCACCGCGGCGCGGGTCTCGGCGGCGGCCACGACGAGCGCGAGCAGACCCTCAACCAGCTCCTCGTCGAGATGGACGGCTTCGACGTCAAGGGCGGCGTGATCCTGATCGCCGCGACGAACCGCCCCGACATCCTCGACCCGGCGCTCCTGCGCCCCGGCCGGTTCGACCGCCAGGTCACCGTGGACCGCCCGGACCTGGAGGGCCGCAAGGGCATTCTCAAGGTGCACGGCCGCGGCAAGCCGTTCGCCCCGGACGTCGACCTCGACACGATCGCGCGCCGCACCCCCGGCTTCACCGGCGCCGACCTCGCCAACGTGATCAACGAGGCCGCGCTGCTCACCGCGCGCTTCGACCGCAAGCTGATCGACATGGACACCCTCGAGGAGTCCATCGACCGCGTCATGGCCGGGCCGGAGAAGAAGACCCGGGTGATGTCGGAGAAGGAAAAGAAGATCATCGCCTACCACGAGGGCGGGCACGCTCTGGTGGCGCACGCGCTGCCGAACTCCGACCCCGTGCACAAGGTGACGATCCTTCCGCGTGGACGGGCCCTGGGCTACACCATGACCCTCCCGATGGAGGACAAGTTCCTTACCACCCGCTCGGAGATGACCGACCAGCTCGCCATGCTGCTCGGCGGGCGCACCGCGGAGGAGCTCGTGTTCCACGAGCCGACGACGGGTGCGGCCAACGACATCGAGAAGGCCAGCGCGATCGCCCGCAAGATGGTGACCGAGTACGGCATGAGCGAACGCCTCGGCGCGCGCAAGTTCGGCTCCGGTCAGGGCGAGGTCTTCCTCGGGCGCGACATGGGGCACGAGCGTGACTACTCGGAGGACATAGCGTCCGCCATCGACGACGAGGTCCGCCGCTACATCGAGGCCGCGCACGACACGGCGTGGGAGATCCTCATGGAGTACCGGGACGTCCTGGACGAGCTGGTGGTCAATCTCATGGACAAGGAGACCCTCTCCAAGGACATGGTGCTGGAGATCTTCGCGCCGATCGAGAAGCGGCCGCACCAGAACTCCTACACCGGCTACGGCAAGCGTCTCCCGTCCGACCGTCCGCCCATCCTGACGCGCAAGGAACTGGCCCTGATGGGCCCGCAGGAGGTCACTGACCTGACCAAGGGCAACGGCCAGAGCGGCGGGGTCGGCGCGGAGGTCAAAGACCCGACCCAGGGCGAAAGCTGATCGCCTTGGCTGAACCGCAAGACGAGACGTCGGCGAATCGCGAACCTGGGGGCGGGACTCCGTCCCCAGGGTCGTCACTCGGTTCGCCGAAGGGTCTGCAGTCGGAAGAGGCCGCGAAGGACGCGGGACGTGCGTTCATCGAGGGCGAGGCAAGCATCCTGGAAGAGCCGCCAGGCTTCGATCACGCGCGGATCGAGAAGGCGGTACGCGAGATCCTGATCGGCATCGGGGAGGACCCCGACCGGGACGGCCTCCGCGAGACCCCCGCCAGGGTGGCGCGGGCGTACGCCGAGCAGTTCGCCGGCCTGCGGCAGACGCCGGAGGACGCCCTCACCACGGTCTTCGACGCCGACCATGAGGAAATGGTCCTGGTCAAGGACATCGAGGTCTACTCCGTGTGCGAGCACCACCTGGTGCCCTTCCACGGGGTGGCCCACGTGGGCTACACGCCCAACAAGAAGGGTCAGATCACCGGCCTGTCGAAGCTGGCGCGGCTGGTGGACGTGTACGCGCGTCGCCCCCAGGTCCAGGAACGGCTGACAAGCCAGGTCGCGGACGCGCTGATGCGGGTGCTGGAGCCGCGGGGCGCGATCGTGGTGATCGAAGCAGAGCATCTGTGCATGACCATGCGCGGAGTGCGGAAGCCGGGCGCCAAGACGGTCACGTCGGCGGTGCGCGGCGACTTCCGTGATCACGCGGAGACGCGGTCCGAGGCGATGAGCCTGATTCTCGGTCGCTACTGACCGTCCGCCCCGACTCGGGGCACCGAACCACCTGAAAGGGCCTCAGCGGCGCGCTGAGGCCCTTCTGCTGCCACCGGGCGAGCAACCGGGCGGCCGGAGTGACGGAACGGGACGGCGTGCGGCGCGTGCCGGGTGTGACGACGGCGCGTGTTCGAGGGCGGGCGCCGGGTGTCACGAGGTCCGGAAACGGCGCCGAAGGCGCTGCGGCAACGGGGTTGAGATCAAGGCATAGGGTTGGGTGTTATGACCAGTGCCGTCGTTCCGGGCCTGCCCTCCCCAGGGCGGTGCCTCGTCATGGGCGTGGTCAACGTCACCCCGGATTCGTTCTCCGACGGCGGCGCCTGGTTCGATCCGGACAAGGCCATCCGGCACGGCCTCGACCTTGTCGCGGAGGGCGCCGACATCGTGGACGTGGGCGGGGAATCCACCCGGCCTGGCGCGCAGCGTGTGTCACAGGACGAGGAACTGCGTCGCGTGGTGCCCGTCATAGAGGCGCTCGTGGCCGAGAACGTTCCGGTGAGCATCGACACCATGCGCGCCGAGGTCGCAGAGGCCGCGCTGGGTGTCGGAGCCCGGCTGGTGAACGACGTCAGCGGCGGCCTTGCCGATCCGGCGATGCCGCGGGTGGTCGCCGCTACGGGCGTCCCCTACGTGGTGATGCACTGGCGGGGGCACAGCCATGACATGCAGACGCGTGCCATCTACGCCGACGTGGTCCGTGAGGTGCGCGACGAGCTGCTGCGCAGGGTCGACGCGGTGCTCAGGGAGGGCGTCGACCCCTCCATGATCGTGCTGGATCCCGGGCTGGGGTTCGCCAAGAGTCCCGAGGCCGGGCACAACTGGTCGCTGCTGGCCCACCTGGACGCCTTCACGCGTACCGGGCATCCGGTCCTGGTGGGCGCGTCCCGCAAAGGGTTCCTGACCAGGTTGCTCGCCGCTCCCGACGGGACGCCGCGCCCGTTCGGCGAGTGCGACGACGCCACCGTGGCCGTGACGTCCCTGGTGGCGGCGGCCGGTGCGTGGTGCGTGCGCGTCCACCGCGTCCGGCCCAACGCGGACGCGGTGCGTGTGGCGGCCGCCATGCGCGCGGCGCGTCCCGCCCATGAAGAGAGCTTCGGAAAAGCCGCGGCGGACGGTCGCGCAGAACACGGGAGTCCCCGCCTATGAGCCGTGCCGTGAACCGCGCCGACGTGGACGAGGTCCACGCCGAGTTCTACGCCGCGTTCGAGGCCGGTGACTTCGACCGCATGTCGGACGTATGGGCTGACGGCCCGTACGCGGACGGCGTCTCCTGCGTGCACCCCGGATGGACGATGCTGCGCGGGCGTGAGGAAGTGCTCCGTTCGTGGGCGCTCATCATGGCCAACACGACCTACATCCAGTTCGTGCTCACCGACGTCGAGACCGACGTGTACGGCGACCACGCGGTGGTGACGTGCAAGGAGAACGTCCTCACCGCCGACGAGGACACAGAAGCGGGTTTCCTCGCCGGCGGAAGCATCGTGGCCACGAACGTGTTCGTCCGGTCGGAGGGCGAGTGGCGGCTTCTGCTGCACCATGGCTCGCCCGTCCTCAACGTGGTGGATGCAGAGGAAGAATGAGCTTGGACCACATCGAGCTGCGCGGCCTGCGCGCGCGCGGCAGGCACGGATGCCTGCCCGCGGAACGCGAGCTGGGACAGGAGTTCGTGGTGGACGCCGTCCTGGGGCTCGACACCCGTCCGGCGGCCGCCGGGGACGACCTCTCGCGTACCGTCGATTACGGAGCACTCGCCGGCCGCCTGGTCGCGGTCATCGAGGGGGAGCCCGTCAACCTCCTTGAAACGCTCGCCGACCGGCTGGCGACAATATGTCTGGAAGATGCGACGGTGAGCGAGGTCGAGATCACCGTCCACAAGCCGAGCGCCCCGGTGCCGCACCCCTTCACGGACATCGCCGTGAAGATCAGGAGGAGTCGCCCATGACAGCGTCCGACCGCATGCCCGACCGCACCGCCACCGGCGGCCACATGCTGGTCCAGCACCGCGTCGTTTTCTCGATCGGCAGCAACCTAGGCGACCGCCTGGACAACATCCAGGAGGCGGTGGACGCGCTGTTCGACGCACCGGGCCTGCATTTCGTGGCGTTCTCCCCGGTCTACGAGACCGCGCCGTACGCGCCGCCCGGCGAGACCCTCCCCGAGCAGGGCGACTTCCTCAACGTCGTCCTGGTGGCCGACACCCGCCTGCCCCCGGAGAACCTCCTCGAACGGGTCCTGAACATCGAGACGTCGATGCGCCGGGAGCGCGTGGTGCGCTGGGGTCCCCGCACGCTCGACATCGACATCGTCGTCTTCGGCGACGTCACGTCCGACGACCCCGATCTCACGCTCCCGCACCCCCGCGCGCACGAGCGGGCGTTCGTGCTCGTCCCCTGGGCCGACATCGAGCCGGACGTTCTGCTGCCGGGGCACGGCCGCGTCGGCGACCTCGCCCAGGCCAAGCAGTCGGAGGGTGGTCCGTCGGCCGTTCGCCGCCGGGAGGACCTGGTCCTTCAGCAGCCTGCATGAAACCGTCCCGGCCGCTGTTCCTCATCGCCCTCGTGGTCGTCGTCGCGGTGGTCACCTGGGCGGTGCTGCGCTCCGCCTACATGTCGCTGCCCCCGCTGCCGTGGACGGCTGTGCCGACGCTGCTCCTGCTCGCCCTGGGCGAGGCGTTCACGGGCCTGAACGTGCTGCGCCGCCTCCGCAGTAAGCCGGACGAGCGCTACCGCCCCCAGCCCGGCCGGAAGCCGCCGCCGAAGCCGCTGGAGCCCATGGCGGTGGCCCGGCTGGCCGCCCTGGGCAAGGCGAGCGCGCACTCCGCGGTGGTCATCGCGGGCGTGTTCGGCGGATTCGCCGTCAGCCTGACCTCGTCCCTCGACAAGGCGACCCCCCGCCACGACTTCTTCGTCAGCGGTGGCACTTTCCTGGCGGCGGTCGTCCTCGTGGGGGCCGCGGTCTTTCTGGAGTACGCGTGCCGCGTCCCCAAGGGCCCGGACGATGAGGAACAAGGCCGGGGCGCCTCTCGCGCGTGATTCAACCCGGGCCTGCTTGGCTCGCTTGCACTCGCTGCGTGACCTGACGGCGGGCTCGCCTAGGGCGTCGCCTCACCGCCAGTGTCCCTACCGGCTATTTGTCGATGTCGCCTACGACGAAGAACATGGAGCCCAAGATGGCGATCATGTCGGCGACCAGATTGCCGGGCAGGAGCTCCTTCAGGACCTGGATGTTGTTGAACGACGCGGACCGCAGCTTCATTCGCCACGGGACCTTCTCCCCGCGGGACACCAGGTAGTAGCCGTTGATGCCCAGCGGGTTCTCCGTCCAGGCGTAGGTGTGGCCCTCCGGGACCTTCAGCACCTTCGGCAGCCGCTGGTTGATGGGGCCGGGGGGAAGTTCGGCCAGGCGGTCCAGGCAGGCGTCGGCGAGGTCGAGGGACGCGTGGACCTGGTCGAGCAGGCACTCGAACCGTGCGAGGCAGTCGCCCTCGGACCGGGTGACCACGCGGACGTCGAGGTCGCCGTAGGCGAGATACGGCTCGTCCCTGCGCAGGTCGAAGTCCAGGCCGGACGCGCGCGCGATGGGGCCTGACACCCCGTACTGCAGGATCTGCTCTTGGGTGAGTACTCCTACGCCCCTCGTCCGCGCACGGAAGATCTCGTTGCCCATGATGATGTCGTCGATGTCGCCCATGCGGGCACGGACGTCGGAGACCGCGGTCCGCGCGCGCGCCGTCCAACCGGCGGGGAGTTCCTCTTTGAGCCCTCCGACCCGGTTGAACATGTAGTGCATCCGCCCGCCGGAGATCTCCTCCATGACGCGCTGCAGCACCTCACGCTCACGGAACGCGTAGAAGACCGGCGTGATGGCGCCCATCTCAAGGGGATACGAGCCGAGGAACATCAGGTGGTTGAGGATCCGGTTGAGTTCCGCCAGCAGGGTCCTCGTCCATACGGCGCGTACCGGGACCTCCATGCCGAGCATGCGTTCCACGGCGAGGACGACGCCGAGCTCGCTGGAGAACGCCGACAGCCAGTCATGACGGTTCGCCAGCACGATGATCTGCCGGAAGTCGCGGACCTCGAAGAGCTTCTCCGCCCCGCGGTGCATGTAGCCGACGATGGGTTCGGCCGCCGAGATGCGTTCGCCGTCCAAGGTGAGCCTGAGCCGGAGCACACCGTGCGTGGACGGGTGCTGGGGACCGATGTTCAGGGTCATGTCCTCGGTGGCGAGCTCCTTGGCGCCCGCACCGATCCCTACGATCCGTTCGGTGGTCATGGTCGCGCCTCCGCAGCTCCGATCACGGCTTCATGGTCGCATGGCGAGCGGTACTCGTTATCCGGTTGACTAGGGGGCGATGAACGCGAGCCATGGCGAACCGCCTTACGAGCCCGCCGCCAACCCTGGACAGCAGGGAGCGGCGCACCCGCCCTCGCCGTCGGGTCAGGGGCATGGCGGTCGACCGCCAGGCCAACCCGGTCAAGTACCGGCACACTACCCGCCGCACCAGCCGCCGTCCGGACCGCCCGTCTATCAGGCGGACCAGGCGTTCGCCCCTGGCGGCGGCCTCCAGTGGTCGCCCATTTCCAAGCGCCACGGCTGGCACAGACTCCTCACCGCGATTCTCTGGGCGATACCGATCGGCGGTGTGGGCGCGTTCATCGTGTGGGGCAACGGTGGCCTCGTACCGGCCGTCATGTGGGTCGCCGCCGTCGGGCTGGCGGTCGTCCTCGCGTGGCTGTTGGCCGAACTGGACCGCCGCACGTACGGGTACGTCGAGCGTGCGGACGACCTCATCGTCACTCACGGAGTGTTCGTCAGGCGCCTCATCGTCGTCCCGTACGGGCGCATGCAGTTCGTGGACGTCACGGCTGGGCTGCTGGAGAGGTGGATGGGCATCGCCACCGTCCGGCTGCACACCGCCGCGGCGGCGACGGACGCGACCATCCCGAGCCTGCCGACCGCTGAGGCCGCCCTCCTGCGCGACCGACTCGCGCAGAAGGGCGAGGAACGGAGCATGGGGCTATGAGCGGCCCCTACGGCCCGCCCGGGCCACCCGGGCCTTATGGCCCGTACGGTCCGCAAGGCCGTCCGGGACCTCCAGGTCCTCCGCGGCCTCCTGGACCCCAGGGGCCTCCTTACGGCCAGCGTCCACCGTATGGACCGCCGCCTGGTCCGCCCCCCGGTCCCCCTTACGGGCCGCCTCGTCCTCCGTACGGTCATGCCCCTCCACCGGGCTACCGGCCACCGGTGCGGTTCTCGGAGGGCACGCACAGGCTCCACTGGGCGACGGTGCCGCTGCGCGCGTTCATCTTCCTCATCATCTACTTCGTCCTGCTCGGCTTCCCGCTGCTGCTGACCCAGACGGAAGACGGCATCGTCCTGGCGCTTACCCCGGACGTGCTCGCCAGATTCCTCATCGTGACCATCCCCGCGGGGTTGATCGCTGTCGGAACCGGGCTTTGGACGTGGCTCGCCCTGCGCTTCCGTGTCGACGGTGACGACCTCGTCGTCGAGACCGGTCTGCTGCGTAAGAACAAGCGCCGGATTCCGCTTTCGCGCATCCAGGCCATCGACCTCGTCCGTCCCCTGGTGACACGGGTGTTCGCGCTGGCCGAGGTGCGGGTCGAACTGGCCGGCGGGGAGCGGAGCGAGATCGCGCTGCGCTACCTCGGACGCCACTCCGCCCAGCAGTTGCGCGCAGAACTCCTCGCCCTCGCCGCGGGTCTCCCCGGCCAGACGCCCGAGGCCCCCGAACGGCACGTGTGGCGCGTCCCCTTCGGCACGTTGCTGGCGTCCCTGATCCTGCGACTGCCCGTGCTTGGCACGTCCCTGCTCTTCTTCGCGTCCCTCCTGTTCCTGCTGATGTACGCGGAGGGCGGCATCCTGGCCGTCACCATCCCGATCATGCTCGGGCTCATCCGGGCGGTGATCGCGCCATTGGTGATGTACGCCAACTTCACGGTCGCCATGTCGCCGGACGGTATCCGCCTCCGCTACGGCCTCCTGGAGACACGGATGCAGACGCTTCCTCCGGGACGCGTCCAGGCGGTCAGCATCATCGAACCGGCGCTCTGGCGCACTCTCGGCTGGGCCCGGATCGAGGTCACCGTCGCGGGGTACGCGGGTGAGCGCCAGGCGTTGTCCTCCACGCTCCTGCCCGTCGCGCCCCGGCACGTCGCCATGCACCTGGTCTCCCAGGTGTTCCCCGGGACGAACATTGACGCCGTGTCCCTCATCCCGGCGTCCTCAAAGGGGGTGGCGATCGATCGGGCGGACGGCGCCGGAACCGACGATGTGGTCTTCGTGGCCCGGCACGGCTGGCCCTGCCGCCGCACCGACGTGATCGCCCACGCCCGGGCGCAGTCGGTCCGGCTCACGGTGAACCCGTTCCAGCGTCTCCTCGGCCTCGCGACCGTCCACGTGGATGCGCCCCCGGGGCCCGTCCAGGTCGCGGCCGCCGACCGGGATCTGGGCGAGGCCCGCGCGATCGTCGAATCGACCGCCCGCCGTGCCCTCGCCGCCCGCCGGTCGGGCGGCGGGGATCCGACCCGCTGGGCGCGCTGAGGAGTTATCCACAACCTCGCGTTCCTCTTCCCGGCGCTGCCGGGACCCCCGAGCATGGAACCCGGTCGGCCCGCTCGTGGCCGGGGGGCGGGCCGGCTCCACGACGCCCCGGCCGGAAGGCGCCGGACGTCGGGGTCACGGGGCGACCGCGATCGCGTGGAAGGGGGTGTCGCCGAAGGCGACCTGGCGTGGAGTGAAGGCGATCTTGCCGGGGTGGAGTCCGCGGTCGCGCAACTCGCTGATGATCTGCGGAAGAGCGTCGATGGACGCCTGCGCCCAGTCGTGCATCAGGAAGATGCCGCCGGGGCGGAGCGTGCGGGCGGCGGCCACGATCTGGGCCGGGGTCGCTCCGGCCCAGTCTCGGGAGTCGACCGTCCAGAGCACCTCGAGCAGGTTAAGGCGTGCTTCAGCAGCTCTGACCTGCTCATTTGTCTCGCCATAGGGCGGCCGGAAATGCGAGGGCCACTCGCCGGTGATCCGATGCAGGATCTGCTGGGCACGGAGGATCTCCGCGAAGGAGGCGGGTTCGGCGATGTCAGGGAGGTGAAGGTGCGTCTCGGTGTGGTTGCCGATCCACATTTGTGCCTCCTGCTGGGCGCGCACTAGGTCGGGGCGGGCTTCGGCGTGGTCGCCCCGGTTGAAGAAGGTGGCCTTGGCGCCGGCGGTCAGCAACCTGTCCAGCAGGGTCGGCAACGTCGCCGGCGTCGGCCCGTCATCAAAGGTGAGCGCGACATACCCGCTGAGGTCCTCACGCCCCGCATCCAGGTGGGAGATTCCCGGTTCACCGCACGCGGTGTCAGCCGAGGCGGCGGACCACGACGCCGACAGCCGGTCCACCCCGGGGTGGGAGGGCGGTTCAGGTGGCGGGGACGCTGAGGTCGCTCCATGCGGGGCAGGCGCATTGGGTGGCCTGGTCGAGTGCATGGGGTGCGGCGCCGAACGGGAGGTAGCCGACGAGTCGGCATGTTCGCGGAGGTTGCGGCGCGGTGCTAGGGCGGCTGGAGACATTGCGCGGAACATCTCCCTGCGAAACATTTCGAAAAACTCTCGGCGGATTGATCGGTACGGTACGCCCGATCCGTACACATGGTCAATGGGCATCTCCCCATACCTCTAGAAGGCTGCCAGCCTTGCGTCCCTGTCCATCCGGAGGTTCGTCGGCAAGGTGTGGCGCATGGAAAGGAGTTGATCCTTGACGGACTGATTGTGGCGACGTACGTTCTTCGGGAATTCGAAATACTTCGAAAGTTTTCGAACTCCCTATCCCGTTCGCGGAGTCGATCGGAGACCCGTGGTGAGACGCTCCCGTCCAAGATCATTACCGCTGACCCCATCCCTCCGGAGCCGCCGGCGGACGCTTCAGGCGGGCGCACCCGCCGTCCGGGGACACGAAGCGTCCATGCGTGGCCGGCCGGCCGCCCTCGCGGTACTTGTGGCGGCCCTCGTGCTGGCATCGTTCTCGCTCTCCGCCCCGGGCGCGGAAGGGACGCCCCGTGCGGCCGAAGGCCGGGCGGCACCGAGGATTCATGGCCACTGGGTCGACACGTGGGTGTCGATGCCGCAGCTGACCGAGCCTCACAACATGCCGCCACCACCGTTCACGCAGGACGATGTCGTGCTCAAGGACGCCACGCTGCGCCAGACCATCCGCGTGGCGGTCGGTGGACGCAACATCCGGCTCCGGTTCTCCAACGCGTTCGGCGGTGCGGACCTGCCCATCACCAGGGTCTCGGTGGCGCTGCCGGACGGCGGGCAGGCGGGCGTCGACTCGATCCAGCCCGGTACGTCACGTCCGGTGACCTTCAACGGCAAGCCGTCGGTCGTCATCCCGGTCGGTGCGCAGATGGTCACCGATCCGCTGAACTTCCCGGTAGCGCCCCGGTCCATCCTCACCGTGACGCTCTACCTTGCGGAAGGACAAGCGTCCACCGACATCACGTCTCACCCCGGGTCCAGGACCACGTCCTACCTGCTGGCCGGAGACCATGTCGAAGACACCGAGCTGCCTGGGGCGACCGGGACGGACCACTGGTACTTCCTCAGCGGTATCGAAACGTGGGCCAAGCCTTCGACCGCGGCGGCCGTCATGCTGGGCGACTCGCTCACCGACGGGCGGGGCTCGACGACCAACATGAACGACCGCTGGCCGGACCGGCTGCTGGACCGTCTGCAGTCGCATCCGGCCACGTCCGACATCGCGATCGTGAACCAGGCCGCTGGCGGCAACCGGGTCCTCAATGACGGGCTGGGCCCCAACGTCCTCGCGCGCCTGGACCGGGACGTGCTGGCGCAGAGCGGCGTCAAATGGCTGGTCGTCTTCGAGGGCGTCAACGACATCGGCACCGCCGAGGCCACCCCGGCGGCGCAGAAGGAGGTCGCCGACAGGCTGATCGCGGCCTACGAACAGATCATCGTCCGTGCCCACGCGCAGGGCATCCGCGTGTACGGAGCAACGCTCACGCCGTTCGGCGGCAACACCATGTACGACGACGAGAACGGATACCGCGAGGAGGCCCGCCAGACCGTCAACGACTGGATCCGCAGCAGCCGCCGCTTCGACGCGGTCATCGACTTCGACCGCGCCGCACGCGACCCGGCCGAACCACGACGCCTGAACCCGGCCTTCGACACCGGCGACCACCTGCACCTGAACCCCGCCGGATACAAGGCCCTGGCGGACGCAGTCCCGGCCCGACTCTTCCAACACAGGCCCCTGCCCCCGACCTTCGGCTTCAGATGAGGACGATGCACACCCCCCGTGGGAGGGGAGTCGGGG